>JAHYIR010000011.1 GCA_019429305.1 Candidatus Cloacimonadota bacterium | reverse complement strand
GGACTGGTAATGCTCTTTCTGGCAGGAGCTGATGCTATCACACCGCTTCTTACCCGATATGCAATTGATAATTTTATCGTTCCTCAGGAATATCAGGGGTTATTCTGGTTTGGTCTTTTTTATATTGTGCTGGTGCTGTTCCAATCGTTTGGTGTCTTGTTGCTGATAGCAGTTGCCGGTAAGATAGAGACCGGTCTGAACTTCAATCTCAGACGCAAGTGCTATAAACGGTTGCAGGAGATGGAATTTGCCTATTTTGACCGAACCCCGACCGGCTGGATCGTAGCCCGGCTCACTTCTGATATATCCCGGCTGGGTGATGTTATTGCCTGGGGGATAGTAGATTTCGTTTGGGGTGGGGCATTGATGATCCTGATGGCAACCTTCATGTTCATTCTCAACTGGAAGCTGGCTTTACTGGCGTTGGCATTAGTTCCCTTGCTCATTTACATAGCTGGAAAATTTCAGATCACTATTCTGAGAAATTATCGTCAGGTCAGAAGATATAATTCGCAGATAACGAACAGCTTCGGTGAGGGTATTCACGGAGCGAAGACGACAAAGACGCTGGTCAGGGAAGAGGCAAACCTGGGAGAATTCCAAGAACTCAACAGATCAATGTACCGTTATTCAGTGAAAGCAGCTGTTAGGTCGGCACTCTTCATGCCGATCGTGCTCGTCATATCTACTATTGCAACAGGATTGGTCATCTGGTTTGGTGGGAGACAGGTTTTAGCTGAGGTAATAGGGTATGGAACTTTTGTAGCTTTTATCAGCTACACGTTGCAGTTCTTTGATCCGGTGTCTCATCTGGCACAGATCTTTGCTGAGATGCAGAATGCTCAGGCAGCTGCCGAAAGAGTATTTTCTCTTTTGGAACTCAAACCGAAGATCGAGGACTCCATACCATACAGTGAAGAGTGGTCACAGAAGAGGATGAAGTGTGAGATCGAGATCGAAAACATCTATTTTGCCTATAAAGAGGGTAAGCCGGTATTTCAGGACTTTTCGCTGCATATCAAAGAGGGAGAGACGATCGCACTGGTAGGGGAGACGGGAACAGGAAAGACGACACTGGTCAATCTGATCTGCAGATTCTACGAACCTCAGAAAGGTAAGATAAAGATTGATGGTGTTGAATTGAACCAAATGCCACAGGAGTGGATCCATTCCCAACTGGGTTATGTACAGCAGGTACCGCACCTGTTTCAGGGAACAGTAAGAGATAATATCCGTTATGGAAAGCTGGATGCTACGGACGAGGAGATAGAAGAGGCAGCGAAGCTTGTCTCAGCACACGATTTTATTATCAATCTGCCGAAGGGTTATGATTATAAGGTTGGAGAGTCAGGTAGTTTACTCTCCACAGGACAGAGGCAGCTGATCTCTTTTGCCAGAGTCGTTCTGGCAGATCCGGCACTCCTTATTCTGGATGAAGCGACTGCCTCCATAGATACCGAAACCGAGCAGCTGGTGCAGCAGGCACTGCATAGAGTATTAGTAGGGAGAACAAGTATCATAGTTGCACACCGGCTCTCGACGATCAGATCAGCTGACAGGATAGTGCTCATGCATAAAGGCGAGATCGTGGAGATGGGTACGCATAAAGAGTTGATGAAGCAGAAGGGGAAATATTTCCAGCTCTATATGAATCAATTCCTGACCGAGGAAGGTGACAGGATCCTCTCACAGGAAGCATGAAAAAGGACCATCCACGAATTAACACTGATTGAAACAGAGATGCAGACTAATAAAAGAAGCAACCGATGTAGAAATCATTAACAAGGTAGAAATAAATGGGGATGAATAAGTTTGAGATCAGAAGGGTGAGACCTGAAGATAAAGAGATAATTACCGATATCTGCAGTCGGATATGGGAAGGTGATGATTATATACCGTCGATATTTGATATCTGGGTAAATGATAAGAAGGGTGAGTTCACCGCTCTGTTATATGAGGGTAAGATCGTTGGTATGGGGAAGTTAACCTATCTAACTGATACAGATGTCTGGCTGGAAGGGTTGCGAGCTGATCCGCAAGCAAAATTGCATGGTGTTGGTAAAGCTATAAATGCCTATTATTTAAAAAAGCTGAAGCGGAGAAAGAACATCAGATCGATCCGCTTTGCGACCTATTTTGGTAATGTGCAGTCGCGCAAACTATCGGAAAATGCTGGTTTCAGAGTGATCCATACGATGTCCAACAAGTACTATGAGATCAAAAAAAGAGAGCAGAATAGATTGCTTAGGAAAATAGTCAAAGATAAGATCGACAGAGCAGAGGTCTCCTTCACTGAATTGTGTGACTATATCGAAAAGTCGAAGTATTTAAAGCTCTCTAAAAACTTTCTCTGTCTCAGCTGGACTGCCTATCCATATTCCAGAGAGATGATCAGAGAATTTTTCTATGATACAGGGCAGCATTTTGTCATCAAGAGAGCCGGAAAGATAGTCGGAGCGGTTCTCTATGACACGAATATCTCTAATAGATCATATACGACTATCTCTCTCTTGGAAACCAAAGATCTGGAGATAGCGAAAGAGCTGTTTGAGTATGTAAAGTTAGAATCTGCCCGGCTGGGACATGAACAAATAGAGACCAAGTTTCCAACAACACCCTTTTTTATGGAGATAGCTCAAAAGCTGGAAATGAAGAGTTGGGAACAAGAAGATGATTTCTTGATCTATGAGCTGCAGCAGGGTGACTGATAGAACATTCTACTTGAGGTGAAACATTTTCCGGTATTCGATATCATCTCCGGTGCTTAAAAGATAGAAATAGATCCCACTCGCTTGATGGATTCTAAGCTGTTATCGCAATGGGAAAAGTTGAATAATTGTCTATATAAATCACTTAAAGCTTTTCTGTCATTCCGATTGTTCTGCATCGAATTGAATCTCTCCACTGAAAGAGGTTTATCTAATTGGAGTAGAATGTATCGAGGGATAAGAAAGAAAAGGATCACATGATCTTGTTTTGGTGACCCTTCGACACAATTTCAGGCAATATAGCAAGAAGCTTTTCTGAAATCACTCAGGGTGACAAAAAGATATAATGGGTTTAACTACCTGACTAATCATATATGAAATATCAGATCGACATTTTATCCTTAACAAAGGAAACAGGTGGATGGTATGTTCAAACAAGATTAATTAGTTGACAATTTATCAGGAGATATTGCTCAGTAATAAGTACTAAAGAACCGTAAATTAACAGGAAAGCTATGATATTAGAAACAATCAAGAGTCCGGATGATATCCGAAGATTAAATTTTAGTCAGTTAGAACAATTGGCAGATGAAGTTCGACAGAGAATAATAGCAGTTACTGCTAAGACCGGAGGTCATTTAGCACCGAGTTTAGGAGCAACCGATATTGCTGTTTCTCTGTTAAAGGTCTTTGATCCGATGAAGAATCGTGTTGTCTGGGATGTCGGACATCAGTCTTATGCCTATAAGATCCTGACTGGCAGGAATGAGCAGTTCGACACTTTACGACAATTAGGCGGAATCAGTGGCTTTAATAATATATTCGAAAGTCCTTATGATGCTTTTAGTGTTGGACATAGCAGCACTTCCATATCAGCAGCTTTGGGAATTTCCGTTGCTGAGGAATTGAAGAATAACAAGCAGAAAATGATCGCTGTTATTGGTGATGGTGCTTTAACCGGAGGTATGTCTTTTGAAGCTCTAAATCATGCCGGACATCTACAAAAGGAATTGATAGTGATTCTGAACGATAATACCATGTCCATCTCCAAGAATGTCGGTGCATTACAGGATTATCTCTCCAACATGATGGTCAGCAAATCGTATAATTTACTCAAGAAGCAGGTCTGGGAGCTTGCCCAGAACCATCTCCCTAAAAAGATCAAAAATCCTTTCCTATACGGAGCAAAGAAGTTGGAAGAGAGTTTGATCAACATACTCGTGCCAAATATCATTTTTGAAGACCTCGGTTTTAAGTATGTAGGACCTATTGACGGGCATAATATCGGCAGGATGGTTAAAATTTTAAATGATGTAAAGAACAACATGATCGGTCCTGTCCTGATCCACGTAGTGACTCAGAAGGGGAAAGGTTGCTGTTTCGCTGAAGATAATTCGACTAAATTTCATGGTGTCGGACCATATCATGAAAAAACAGGAGAGTCTGTCGGCAAAAGCGATATAAGTTATTCGGAAGTATTTGGTAATTACTTGTGTAAGTTAGCAGAAAAAAATGAAGATGTGATAGCTATTACAGCAGCGATGAGTGAAGGGACGGGGCTTTCAGGATTCGAGACGAAATTTCCCGATAGGTTCTTTGATGTCGGAATAGCAGAGCAGCATTCGGTAACTTTTGCCGGCGGTCTGGCAGTACAAGGTTTCAAACCCTTTGTTGCCGTATATTCAACCTTTATGCAAAGAGCCCTTGATCAGATCATTCATGATACTGCCTTACAGAAGTTGCCGGTGGTCTTCTGTCTGGACAGGGCAGGAATAGTAGGAGAAGACGGAGCTACTCATCAGGGTGCTTTTGATCTCTCCTATCTTAATTTTATACCCAATTTGATAGTAATGGCTCCCTCTTCTGCCGAAGAGCTGGAAGCGATGTTGCAGTTTGCCTATGAATATAAGGATGGACCGGTAGCGATCCGTTATCCGAGAGGGAAGGCACTCTATAAAGGAGAATTGAGAACGGAGATAATCCCCGGTAAGTTCGAAATAATGGAAAAAGGGGAAAAGATAGCTCTTCTGGGCATCGGTACAGGTTATTTAATGGCTGAGGAGCTTCATAAAAAGTGCAAAGAGAATAAACTCGACCCGTGGTTGATAAATGCCAGATTTCTTAAGCCTCTTGATTTAGAAGTTTTAGGGAAACTGAAAAAGGATGTTGATGTTGTGGTAACTATAGAAGAAAATGCACTTATCGGAGGATTTGGCAGTTCAATCTGCAGCTATTTTTCATCAGAACGGATCCCGGTCTTTTCTTATGGATTGCCCGATATGTTCATCCCCCACGGTAAGACGAACGAATTAAAAGAGATGATAAATCTGACTCCGGAGAAGATATTTAGTGATCTACAGAGCAAGCTTGCTAAATTACATTTATAAACTCAACAGTTTCAGTGAAATATAATTTTTAATAGATCAATTTATGAGCACTACCGATTTACACAACTCTCTCTTTGATACCATTGTCGCCCTGTCAACACCCATGGGAAAGGGAGCATTAGCTGTTATAAGAGTAAGTGGGGAGCAGGCAATTGATGCCGTTATTCCTCTTTTTCGGAGTATGAAAGATCAGAGCAGCTTATCGAGAGAATATCTCAAGATAAAAAAACGTCTCTTTGGCATCATAACCGATAATGAGAAGAAAATAGATGAAGTTATCTTATCTTTCTATGAAGCACCTCACAGTTACACTGGCGAAGATGTTATTGAGATTTCCTGTCATTGTAACCCTTTTATTGTTAGGGAGATCATACAACTCATCCTAAAAAAAGCAAGGATAGCTAAACCGGGGGAATTTACCCGAAGGGCTTTTTTCAATAATAGAATTGATCTTACCAGAGCTGAGGCAGTTGGTGATCTGCTCAATGCCCGGACAGAATTCGCACATCATGCAGCATTGAGTCAACTCGAAGGTAGTCTCTATAAAAAAATTGCCAAGTTGCTCGACGAACTTACCTCTTATCGGATCGAGCTGGAACTGGAGATCGATTTCAGTGAGCAGGATCTGCCTGAGATCAATACCGACAAGCTGAGATTAAATCTTCTTCTTCTGCAAAAGGATCTGGAAAAGCTGTTAGCTACCGGAAAAGAGGGGATGATAATCAGAGAGGGGTTAAAGGTCTGTCTGACAGGAGCCCCTAATGTCGGCAAATCGAGTCTGTTTAACTATTTATTAACAACAGAACGCGCTATAGTTACCTCTATACCAGGTACTACAAGGGATTATTTGGAAGAATCACTCTCTATAGACGGCTATTTGGTCAAATTATACGATACTGCCGGGTTAAGGGCTGCAACAGAAGAGGTTGAAATATTAGGTATAGCAAGAACCCAGGAACTTATCAAACAAGCTGAGCAGGTTGTATATATTGAAGATGGTTCACAATCATCCAATGAATTTGAGCTACAAGGGTTCAACAAAGAAGACCCGAGAGTGATAAAAGTACTAAACAAGGCAGATATTATAGACAAAGAAAAGATTGACGAATATAAGGAACAAGGTTTTATTATTTGCTCGGTAAAAACAGGTCAGGGAATAGATGTAATAAAAGAGAGAATGATCGGTGGTATGAGTATAACCGATGACATGATAGATTCAGGAATTCTCTCAAACCTGAGGCAGATCGAGGCAGTAGAGAAGAGCATTAGAGGCATAGAACATGCCATAAAGTCTCTTGACTATAATCTCGGACACGAATTCACAGCATTTGACCTGAAAGAGGCAAGTGCTGCTTTAGAAGAAATTATAGGTAAGATCACGACCGATGATATGCTGAACAGAATATTTGCAGACTTTTGCATCGGTAAGTAGTCATAAGGAAAGAAAGATGGAAAGAATAACAACACCGAATGAGTTGATGGAAGAGATCGAATTTGACAGGACTCTGCGTCCCAAGACACTAAAAGACTTTGTCGGACAGGAACAGTTGAAAGAAATTTTATCCATTTCGATTGAGGCAACTAAAAGACGGGGAGAGCCCTTAGATCATATTCTCTTTTACGGTCCTCCAGGTTTAGGCAAGACCACACTGGCACATATCATTGCTAATGAACTTGATGTCGAGATCAAAGTATCGTCAGGTCCTGTTTTGGAAAAACCTTCTGACCTGACCGGAGTTTTGACCAACCTACAGAGGAATGATACATTCTTTATCGATGAGATCCACCGTTTGAATCATGTGGTTGAAGAGTATCTCTATCCAGCAATAGAAGATTTTAGAATAGAGATAATTATAGATAGCGGACCTAATGCCCGCTCTTTTCGGATAGATCTGGAACCCTTTACTCTGATCGGAGCTACAACAAGAGCCGGTCTGCTGACCTCACCACTGAGAGCAAGATTCGGCATTACCTTAAGATTAGATTATTATGATCAGGCGAGTATAGAAAAGATCATCAACCGTTCAGCCAAACTACTCAAGATCCCGATCGAAGAAGAAGGGACGATAGAACTGGCTCGCAGAAGCAGAGGTACACCGCGAGTCGCTAATCGTCTTTTACGCCGGGTCAGAGATTATGCCCAGATAAAGGGGGACGGGATTATCACTCAAGATATAGCCATCAAAGCTTTGAAGATGCTTAATGTAGATCATGCCGGTTTAGATGATATGGATAAACGTATCCTGATGACGATTATTGAAAACTATCATGGTGGACCAGTTGGCTTAAAGACTTTGGCTGTAGCTGTTGGAGAAGATCCGGGGACGATTGAGGAGATCTATGAGCCGTATCTTGTACAGCAAGGATTTCTGGAAAGGACCCCCCAGGGAAGAAAGACATCCTTTAAAACATATAAACATTTCGGGATTAAGCCGTTAAATAATCAACAGACAATTATGGATTATATTGAGGAGTAATCATCTTAGATTACTGATTTAAAGTTTATTAGTGAGGAGAATCAAAGTGAAAACAACAAACATAATCATGACAGTATTAATCGTGATCATAATAAATCTGATTTTTTATCAAGTATTCTCAGATCGTACCGATAAATCCCTTAATAATGTTCCGGCGGACTTTTATACTAATAACCGTGAGGAGATGATCACAACCTATCCGGTGCAACAAGAACGACTGAGGGATAGTGATGAGTATCAACTAACCAGAACCAATGCAGTGACTAAAGCTGTGAAGATGACCGAACCGACAGTTGTCAGTGTTAATGTCATTAAAACTCAGATAGTTCGTCGTTATACTAATCCATTTGATAATCCTTTCTTCGGTTTCTTTGATTACCGACCCTATAGGAGGGAAGTGCAGAGTATCGGCTCCGGTATTATCTTTAACCCTGAGGGATACATTGTGACGAACTCACATGTAGTTGAAGGGGCAACACAGATCAAAGTTATTCTTCAGGATCAAAGACAATATGAAGCCCAAATAGTTGGAATGGACAGTGTTTTAGACATTGCGATCTTGAAAATTGAAGCAGAAGGTTTGACCTCTGCCCGGTTTGGTAGTTCCTCAGATCTATTATTGGGAGAGACAGCAATTGCTATTGGCAATCCTTATGCTTTTCTTATTAAAGATAGCAAACCGAGTGTTTCTGTGGGGGTTATCTCGGCAACTAACCGCAACTTTTCACAAGATACGGGCGGCAAGATCTATCAAGGAATGATCCAAACGGATGCCGCTATTAATCCCGGTAACAGTGGCGGACCGTTAATAAATATTTTGGGTGAGATTATCGGGATCAATACTTTTATCTTTTCGGAATCGGGGGGCAATATCGGGCTTGGGTTTGCAATCCCTATTGATAGGGTCAAGAGAATTACTAATGAGATCATCAAGTATGGAAGAAGAAGGGAGATTTGGTTTGGTTTCGGTGTTCAGGATCTCAATCCAATGATTGCTTCTTATCTGGGTCTTTCAGACTTGAATGGTGTTATTGTCAGTATTCTGGATAACAATAGCCCGGCTGCAGCAGCAGGTTTACAACGGGGTGATATTATCAGGAGGATAGATAATTTCAATATTCGTAATATGAACGATACTGAAATAGCTATCTCTGAAATAGCTGTTGGTGATAAGATAGAGTTGGAAGTACTGCGAGGAAACAGAACTTTTATGATATCATTTGATGCAGTTGAGCTAGATAGAAGCTCTTAAGGTTGAAATTTTTAGATAATAAACATCAGATCAAGGATTAACAAGTCTTTCTCGAAGAATTAACCTCTCTTCGGGGACACGAACATTGAATTCGGCTAAACGGCGCTTAAATACTAACTCTTCACCTTCGTATATATCCATACCTACATAACCGACTTCAGGCTTATAATATAGATATGTTATTTCCTCGTTTCTTATAGAACTTTCCCTATTGATCCCCAACATTGATGAAAGAGCTCGATAATCTTCTTTGGTATCCGGTATAATTTCGTAGGCATAACAATCAATTTCACCAAGAGGTGTTTCGATCGTAGTAGAAACCGAGATACATTTAATAGAGACACCATCGATATATTCCCATTCATCACCTAACGATACGGGATATTTAATAAATAGAAGTCGTCTGATGTCTGATACTGTTGATCCGATCTGTTGTCCATAGTAATACAATCCTTCTTCTTCATTCCTGACCAAAGTTTTACGATTCTGAGGAGTATCTGTCTCTATATCATACCAATTCCAGAAGAAGACAATTACCTCATTGCCATTATAAGTCACTTTCCTGAAGCCGGTGATTTCTATCTTAGATTCTTCTTCCCAAGTATATGGTGGTTGATAAGTTATGTCATTGAAAAGCCAATAATTGTCTAATGCCAGGGGCATTATCGTGTTATAAAACTGGATCCCAGGATCCTTGATTGAATCGTTACTGCAGCTAAAAACTAGTAGTAGAGAGAGAACTATTAGCAATAATTTTGACATCGTTAACTCCTTATCCTTTATTACAAAGAAAGTATCAAAAGATGTGTCAACTTCTTTTTTAGCAATTGGTGAGGTCGCAATCCCTATCAGAATTATATAATTGTCTTTTCAACCGAACACCCTTCTTTTGTCATCTCGACTGGAGGAGAAAGAGACACGAAGGTGAGTCTTTCGAAATGGAGAGATCTCTTTTCCAGTAGAGTGTTCTCAAAGAGAATTCATTTCATCGGGATTTATTCGTCTTGAGCTCAAGCGAGATATAATAGTTGCGTCCTTTACTTGGGAAGCCGTACTTTTCATAATAAAGGGTATCAAAGATGTTATCAACACCGATCTTAATATTGGCAATGCTATAACGATAGAGAATATTAACATTATGAATGGTATATGAGGGGATTTTCTGTGGGTAGTTAAAATTATCAAGATCGTCCCTAACATCACAATATTCGGAAGATTGTCTAATAGTCAGGTTATCTGATAGCTTAAATCTGTTGGAAAAAATTACATTGTTCCGTGGTATTCTGAGCAAGTCATAATCTGATCTGCTGTCAGTTACAATGAAGGAGTAAGAGATATTGCTCTGCCAAAAAGGGTAAGGGATAAAGTACATTTCAAGATCGGTTCCGTAATTGTAAGTGTTACCTATATTTTCAAAGCGGCGGGAGTAACCATCACTTAACATTCTTATTTCGATCAGATCAAAAACTGAGTTATGAAAGAGAGCAAGATGAGCGTATCCGTATGAACTACCTAACCGGAAAGGAGAACCGCCAGTGATTTCGAATTTATTTGCCTTTTCCGGGAGTAAATCAGTATTTCCAACACTAGAACTGAAAAGTTCTCTCATGATCGGATAGCGAATATTGCTGGAATAAGCTAAAGAAAAACGCATATTACTCGGGAAGGTGAGAAAAATTCCGGAAGATCCTGCAAAATTATAGGTTGGCTTGTCTTGATCGAATGAAGATAAGTTGCCCCCAATAGTTAAGGTAAATAGATCTGACAGATCATATTCCGGTTGAAAATATATTTCTTGCAGAATAGTAGCCCCACTGTACCAATCACTGTAATAAGCATTATCCTTCCTTTTGTAGTGGCTATATTCATACTTGTAGCCTTGCTTGGTTAATAGTCTATCGGATAGAGTCCATTGGGAGGTTGTACTAAATCCAATAGTAGTATTTCGTATATCCGATATCAGATCTGGATTGGTCAATTCTGAATCAAGATATTCTTCATATACATTATCAAAAAAGTCGGTATAGATCTTTGTTTCTGTTAGCAGATTATATCTAAGAGGAAGAGAATAACGTAGTGAGGTGTTATAGCTATGCCAAGAAGTGAATCTGCGGAATGATGCTTCATAAACAGAAGAAGGTATATCCTTGTTATCTAAGTAGTTGTAACCTGCTTGAAAATTCAGATTGTGTATCGAAGCAAGGTAACCATTCCAACCTATACCGACACTGTATCGGGAAAAACCCGTATTTTCTCTTATACCGCCATCTTCATGGTAAGTAGGTTCAAATGATTCAGAGAGGTAGTAGCCGGATGAAAAACTTCGTTCGAGACGATAATTAAAACTATTATTTCTACTTCCTCTGCTGCCGGTATAACTAAGACTACAAGTTTTGCTACGGTCTAATGAAAAGCGAGTTATATGAGACCAACCAGGCGGCACTTCATTAGTAACAATGTTTATGATACCACCAAGAGTATTGCTTCCATAGAGAGCAGAGACCGGACCCTTAATTATGTTGATCTGCTCAATGTCTGTAACGGGTAAAGCATTAAGGTCAACGTTGCCAAAATATCCACCACTTATAGGTACCCCATTATGCATGATCTTGACCTGTTTTCTGAGAAAATTACGGATCCGCAAATCAGTTTCTCCTTTGCCTCCGGTTGTAATACGCAGTCCGGGCAGATCAGTCAGTAAATCCTTAACATTAACTGCACTACCTAGATTTTCTGTCCCGATCTCTTTGATCTGTGAATAACCGAGAGTGCTGGTTGTTGCCAGGGCTGTGATCGTTACTCCCTCGATATCATATACTTTACGATGTTGGGTTTCGGTTACAAGGAGAGTATCGGGTTCTGCCGTCCACAGAATAGATAATCCCGCAACAAAAATTATTACAATGCCCAGTACTTTATATTTCATGTAACTCTATAGACATCAAAAAGTTAATAATCTGATAGTCCGGCTCTGTTTCATCATCCATTAAAAGTATCACTGCAGTCTCATTATTGATATGCCAAAAACCATTAGATAATTCTGACCAGCTAAAATCATATTCACCGTTATTGATATCGATCAGTTTGTAATCGAAGTTTTCCGGATTGCCTGTTATATAGTCCGTAATAAATGAAGATAATGGGATAACTACATCATTATCCAGTTCAATAGTAACCATACCCCTGACTTCAAACATTACCGGATCATTATCGCTCTTAATGACATCGATCTTACGGTATAAGTTAATGGTCTCAGCAAACTTAACATTATATGGTCTGAGTTCAGATGAGCTGCTAATGAATGTGCGGTGCTCTTTTTCAGGCAATAAGTAGCCATTGGAAAAGAGAGACCAATGGAGATCTTGATCCAAGCGCATTCTAGGGGTGAAATCATCCTCACCGACTATTTCATAGGCATAAAGAGGACGCAGGTCAATATTTTCCTCATCACCTACATCGATAGGAACAAATTGATCAAGGGAGTAACCTATAACCATCTCTTCCTGATATTCAACTTCTTCTGAAGTATAGATATCTTCAGGATATTCACCCGGGAAAGTAAAAACAAAATCGGGAATAGATGCAAATTCTGGTGGTTGTGGCTCTTCAAACTCGTTTTCTGTAGGACTACTGCTTGAGCAGGAAATTATCAGAAAACCAAGCAGTAATAATAAGCTAAATAGTGATAATCGCATTATAACCTCCAATTTCTTAATTTAGAGGAAAGGGAGTTGATGATACTAGTTCTTATCTTTCGCCTTTCCAAATACGGGTGGCATATCTGTTTCCGGATATACCATACGGTAAACTGTCATGCCCCGAAAGGTTTAGAGCAGTTTACTCGGCGATTTTTATACCCTTCTATTCTGAACGGTTTTTTTGTCAATCTCAAAAGAATCTTTTATTGTTTAGTAAGGATTAAGGTTCACAGGGATAGAGCCAGCATTAGCTTCTACAGGAATGAATAAAGGAAAGAAATGGGGTGGCTGATGGGACTTGAACCCACAACATCTGGAACCACAATCCAGTGCTCTAACCGGTTGAACTACAGCCACCATGATAGAAATGGCACGCCAGAGAGGATTCGAACCTCTGACCCACGGCTTAGAAGGCCGTTGCTCTGTCCAACTGAGCTACTGGCGCTCTGAAACAACACTTGATTTTCAAGAAAAATGGTAGCGGCGCAGGGACTCGAACCCCGGACACTCGGATTATGATTCCGATGCTCTAACCGACTGAGCTACGCCGCCATTGGTAGCGAGGAAAGGATTTGAACCTTTGACCTTCGGGTTATGAGCCCGACGAGCTACCAGACTGCTCCACCTCGCAACAATTAATTTTTAGCTTTTGTCAAAGTTTCTAACGAGTACTTGATGTCAAGTAAAAACGAAAAATCTTGACGTAATTAACTACTGAGATGTTTTGCTTTTTTGGGAGAAAACATAAAAAATGAATGAAATTATACTCAATATACATCCCTTGGAGAAGCGATTAGCTATTCTGGAAGATAGTCGTTTGATGGAGTTATTTGTCGAAACGCAGGACAAAGAGAACATAGTAGGCAATATCTATAAAGGTACTGTTAAAGATATTCTTCCCGGTATGGGAGCAGCTTTTATAGATATAGGGCTGGATAGAACCGCTTTTCTTCACTATTCTGATATTGTGACTGACTTTTTTGATTTAACTGAAACCGAAACAAAAGTTAAAGAGGTATCTGCTCAGGAATCATCAAAGATCAATGAACTGTTAACAAAGGGTCAGGAGATAATCGTACAGGTTCAGAAAGGTCCGATAAACCGTAAGGGAGCACGGCTCAATGGTCAGATTTCCATTCCGGGTAAGTATTTGGTGCTCTTTCCTAATAAGGCAAAGATTGCTCTATCCAGAAAGATTAGTTCCTCAGCTGAGAAACAAAGGATCAAAGGTATTTTAAATCAGATAAAGGATAAAAATGTAGGTTTGATAGTTAGAACTGAAGCAGAAGGAATTTCAGAAGAGGATTTTCTGATTGAATATCAAGGATTATATAAGTCCTGGAAACTAGTTGAACAGAAGATAAATATCGCACCAACACCTTCTTGTATTTATGATGAAAATGACATGGCGAGTAAACTTATTCGAGATTATTTTAGCTCTGAAGTTGATAGATTGGTCGTTGATGACAAAGTCTTTATGAAGGACTTGATAAGTGAATTAAAAGATGTGGCTCCGGATTTAGTGAGCAGGATAGAATTATATGAAGAAGACTCGCCAATATTTGATGCCTTTGGCATTGAACGAGAGATTCAGAAGATATTTCACTCTCATATTCCCCTACCGAGTGGAGGGAATATTGCCATCGAGCAGACCGAAGCGTTCGTTGCAGTCGATGTCAATACAGGGAGTTATACCGGCAGTAAAGACTATAATACAACTATAAGAAAGACCAACATCGAAGCAGCTATAGAGCTTGCCAGACAACTCAGATTGCGTGATCTGAGTGGCATGGTGATAGTAGATTTTATTGATATGGGTTCAGATGCTCACAAAGCGGAAGTTTTTGACATTTTAAAAAAGAACCTCAAAAAAGATCGGGCAAAAACTAAGGCCTTTTATTTCGGACCTTTGGGATTGGTTGAGCTAACGAGAAAACGAACAGGACCTGGCTTGTTAAACACTTATTCAGAGCATTGTCAGTGCTGTAATGGTACTGGTAGGGTACTGTCAAGGGAAGCAGTTGCGATGAAGATTCACCGCAGCTTGGAACGGGCAGAGTATTATGTGCACAATAAACCCATAACACTGGTTATACATCCGGTTATCAAGAAATATCTGGAAGGTTATCCCCAGTTCTTCAAGGGAATAAAACCCAGAGTTATTGTGGAGGAGGATGAAAAGATCAGTGCTGAAACTTATCGTATCTTTTACGATGATAAGAAAAAAGAGCTGACAATTGTATATAGTGCTTGACAAAAAAAACCTAAAGAAAAAATTGATTCTCACTTCTGCAGAAAGCAGATTGAATAAAAGGAGAAATTGATGTACGCCATAGTTAATTTTAAAGGCAATCAATACAAAGCCGAGAAAGATAAAATTCTCAGGGTTCCCTATCTATCTGATAAAGAGATTGGTAGTGAACTGGAGATAAATGAGATTTTTATGCTGCGAAACGATGAGGATATACAGGTAGGAACTCCTCTGGTAGATAATGTTAAAGTTATTGCTGAGGTAGTTGCCCATAAACGTGATAAAAAGATAATCGTTTTCAAGAAAAAGCGTCGAAAGGGATACGCCAAGAAGAACGGTCATCGTCAGGATTTTACCGAAATAATGATCAAAGATATCGTAAAATAAACAAGGATAGTTATTATGGCACATAAAAAAGGTGTAGGTAGCAGTCGAAACGGAAGAGATAGCAATCCGCAATATCTCGGAGTTAAGATATTTGGCGGACAATATGTAGTTCCTGGTAATATAATAATTCGTCAAAGAGGAACGAAGTTTCATCCCGGCAAGAACGTCGGTTTAGGCAAGGACTTTACGATTTTCAGTCTATCTGAAGGTTATGTTAAATTTGAAACTAAACGATCAGGTAGAAAATTCGTTAGTGTTGTTTCCGAGTAGAATATAATAATGATTCTAAGTTATATATTGAGCAGCTCTATACAGGCTGCTTTTTATTTTTCATTTTTAAAATAGGAAAGTTATATTGATAGACTTCTTCTGTGATATTGGAAAGCAGAAGATCAGGATTTTTATATTAATTTACGGTTTAGTTGAGTAATAAAAGAATTGAATCTACCAATAAATAGTAGTAAAAAGGATAATAGAATTACTGAGAAAAGGTCAATTAATTAAGGCGGAGGTCATATAGAATGGCAAGTATGAACAGCTATAATTTCTATCCTCAGTTAAAGGATATGTCGAAGATCAGGGCAATAGCAGAGACACTCATGCTCAATCCCAAGGTACGTAAAGTTTCAGTTGCAGAAGCTTATGAATTAGCTATGACACAACCAGGAGTTTCCCAAACAAGTCTGGATATCTATCCACCATTAGTAGAAAAATACAAACTTCCTAAAAATGCGAAAGTACTTAATGACTGTCATGGCAAAATTGTTGGTAGAACTGCTAAAGCACGAATATTCTATAACCGGATCTCTGTTGACGAGCAAAGAAAAGTAGAAGGAGATTTACGAGAAGCGGTATTTCAGTTAGAGCAGCATGATCTTATAAAAGCAGAAGCAGTGCTTGGACTTGATCCCGACTTGATGATCAAAGCAACTTTTATCACTACTATTTCTGATGCCTCTAATGTCTTTAGTTGGCTCTGCAATTTCACCCCTTTTGAAGTTATGGCTGAAGATTATTCTCAGAGCAAACTGATTGACATACAGGATATTATTATTGTTGGCTTCAATGAATGGACATGCAATGATCCTTTTTATCATAGTGTTGGAGGACCACAGTTAGCACTCGTTGATGAGAAACATAATGTTATATTCAATATGGGAATGCGTTATTTCGGTGAGAGGAAGAAAGGCACACTCACGCTTGCCTGGACTTCTGGAATGCGGCTTGGAATGGCGGCTTGTCATGGCGGCATAAAAGAGATAGATTTTACTACTTGTGAAGACGAAAATAATCACAAGCTTGGGAAACGCTCTATAGCTTTCTACGGACTGTCCGGCACAGGGAAGTCTTCACATACCAATTCTGCCGATAATGGGGGAACACTACCTAGGGGATTTAAGAAAGTCGTACTGCACGATGATGCTTTCCAGATTGATCTGGAAGAAAAAGTTTGCCGGGTCTGGGAACCATCATTATTCGATAAAACTGATAATAGAAATATCAATCATCCCGATTGGAAGTACTGTATTACAGTCATGAACCACGCATTAATAAATTATAATGGACAAGTGCTACCATTGGGAATGGATATCAGACAAGATAACGGAAGAGCAATCTTTGACCGTGATCTGCTTGGAGCTTGGGTTAATAAATGTAGCTTTCCTAAAGCTATCGCTTGGTTGATGAAAGATAATTCTCTGCCCCCAATAATAAGATATAGTAATAACGATCTTGCTGTGGCTATGGGTGCTACTTTGATGACCAGAAGAAACAGGGCAGAAAATGTCACCGAAGATGAGTTGAAAAAACTCGTCTTTGAACCTTTTGCTAACCCTTTCAGGGTGTATGAATTGTATAGAGATGTAACCGCATTTTACAATGTCCTGGAGCTTGGTGCAACCTGCTATACTTTCAATTCCGCCGGTTACTGGAAATCGAGCGATACGGATTCAATACCTATAAAGTTGCAAACATCCTTAACTTTGCAGACTGCAATTCTGATGAGTCAGTTAAAATGGGAAGATTGGGAGATCTTACCCGGGGCTATGATCCCGACGAAAGAATCTATAGATAAGATCATTCCAGGGTACTACGATCTCTATAATCCTGCAACTCGTGAGAATATGCACGATTATCAGACCATCATCAAAGATAGAATGAACCAAAGAAAAGAATTTATTATGAATTCCGATATCAAACAAAAACCGGAGTTGTTGGAGAAGCTAATTTCTGCATTAGAACCGGAATTGGCTTGATCTCTTGTTGATGATTTGATACTGAAAAGGTTCAAGACAGGCATTTAAAAGAAAAAGAAACTTTAGAATATTAGGGCGACTTTAAGTCGCCCTTGCTTTTTAAGAGAAATATGATTATTATTATGCTATTGTAATTTCCTGACAAAGATAGATATCCTGAATAGCATTTAACAGCTCAATACCTTGTTGCATAGGACGTTGAAAAGCTTTCCTGCCGGATATCAAACCCATTCCACCGGCACGTTTGTTAATAACGGCTGTTCTTACTGCCTGTGCCAGATCATTTTCACCAGAAGCACCACCAGAGTTAATCAATCCGGCTCTACCCATAAAGCAGTTCACAACCTGATATCTTGTTAGATCTATAGGATGATCTGAGGTCAGCTCTTCATATACTTTCTTATGGGTTTTAGCAAATTTAATTGCCCTGAATCCCCCGTTGTTTTCCGGCAGCTTCTGTTTGACTATATCTGCCTGAATAGTAGCAGAGAGGTAATTTGCCTGACCCGTCAGATCTGCTGCCAAATGATAATCCTGATCTTTCTTAAACTCGTTATTACGAAGATAAGCCCATAGAATAGTGACTAACCCTAAAGAATGCGCATAAGAGAAAGCTTCTGATATCTCCTGAATCTGTCGGTTGCTCTCTTCCGATCCGAAATAAATGGTTGCACCTACGGCTACAGCACCCATATCGAATGCCTGATCCACATCAGCAAAAAGAATCTGATCGTATTTATTGGGATAGGTCAGCAGCTCATTATGATTCAATTTAACGATGAAAGGTATCTTATGAGCATATTTGCGGGCTACTGCTCCTAAAATTCCAACAGAAGAAGCTACTCCGTTGCAGCCTCCTTCAATAGCGAGTTTCACTATATTGTCGGGATCAAAATATATTGGATTAGGAGCAAAAGAAGCTCCGGCAGTGTGCTCGATACCCTGATCTACAGGTAAAAAGGAGAGATAACCAGACCCGGCTAATCTTCCTGTATTAAAAAGTAGTTGCATATTGCGCAGTACATTTACCGGACGATCCGATAATCTCAAAACTTCATCAATAAAACAAGGTCCCGGCAGATAGAGATTTTCTTTATTTACGGTTTTACACTTGTGTTCTAATAAATATTCGGCTTCTTGCCCCAATAATTCTCTGATCTTGGTAATCATAATGCCTCCTTAAGAACTTATTATTTCTTGTCTGACCTTACTAAAGTGTAAAAATTAGTTAGAAGATATTTACGATTATCTATCTGCCAAGCGAATTTTGTACCCGGATTTTTACAATATTTTCTTCGTCTCACATCGAAAACGTTTATCCACTGAGAAAAATGTGATCTCTGTCGCTTGTTATCAAGAAGTTCTGGTGACTTGTACCCCTCTAAAAACCTCTGCATAGCATTCTGAAAACGATTAGGTGGTAAAATTGCAGCCCAGAAGAGTAAAAAGTTGACCAGATCATTTTCCGGCAAGCTATATCCGCTCTCCGAAAAATCAATCAGATAGAACTTACCTGTTTCTTTTTCTATTAAGTAATTGCGTGGATTATTATCGAGATGACAGAGTACTATACCCTCTTTTATCGTTGATTTATGCAGCTTTGCCAGTTGCTCAGCTGGCTTTGAGAAATCAAAGTCTATCTCGTCTTTCAGAGAATTCCCCTTGATATAACTTATCTCGATAGTTTTCTCATCTATCTTATTGAGTAATTTGGGGGTAAAATCCAGTCCTAAGTTATAAACGTGCAATTCATTAGCACATTCTGTTTCCGATCGGCAGATCTTAATTAATGATTTACCATCAGAAGAATATGTAATCTGAGACTTCACTCTAAAGTCACCTCGATCTTTCCTTTCTTATAACCCCGCAGATTTTTGACGAATGCCAAGATCAGATCCCGAAATATATTTTGCACAAAGGGCACCATTTCGATTGTTTTTTCTCCGATCCTTAAATGGATCATCTGATTATGATCGGTCTGACAATCTTCTCTTTTTCTTCTTCCACAAAGGATTTCTCCCACCATCTGGTAGCAGGTCAGACCACATTTTTGACAACACTCATCTTTTGCCAGTGGTAAAACTTCGAATACTTTTTGTTCAACAAGATCTGCTAATGCTCGCGGATTATCTTTACTGTTGATAACAGGAAGACCTCTGTATTCATGCAAATTGTCACTGATCTTTCCGCTAATAGCGAAAACATTATCATCGACTAATTCGGAAAGTTGTTCTTCTGACTCGGCACAGATGATCTTGGGTAAAGGATCTCGCTTCATCCCCTCCACGATCGTCCAATCAGCATCGAGCATCTCCAGCATATCTGGCAATGGAGTTCTTAGAGGTTGAATAAGGTATGTTTCTTTCAAACCACGGGCAAAAACTGCTTTCGCACCAGCTTGTTGAAATATCCAGCTATCCGATCCTTCTCTTTCCATTGTAAAATCTTCGAAGTGAATATCCTTTATTGCTGCAACACTGTAACCTCGAGTTTTCAAAATATCTATCAAGGCAGCAACAGTAGTTGTTTTTCCGCTCTTACTAAAACCGGCAACGGAAAAAGCTTTCATAGAGACCTCAATCTTTCGATGTTTTTCTGTGCTTCAGGAACTGCCTGATAAAGAAATTCTGTCGTCTGACAAGGGAAATCATTGCATTCGGCACAGCTTTGATATTTCTTTTTGATTACACAGTTACGGATCGGACATTTATTACACCAACTGAAATGACTTCCATTTGACATGCAACCACCACAGTTAATATCATCAGTCGTCAAAGCAGCTTCATACTCTTTCGACCATTTTCTGGCAACAATTCTCTTTTTTTCTAAATCTCTCGATTGAGTTGCTTCATAACATTCACAAGAATGGCAATCTAAGCCACAAGCAGAGGTAAATTTCTTCATAATAAACTCCTTAACTTAAAAAAAAGTAGTAAAAATTTTCCTCTGAATTACTAAATATGATCCGAATTTTTGTCAAGTGAGCTCTTAAACTATTTATCGCTAATTCTCTCCAAACACTATATTATCTTCAAGATAAGAAATCACGATGATTTGCATCGGAGTATTGCAGAATGATAAATTATTGACGATTAGCCCCTAATCGAGAAATTTGTCGTATGAAACAAAATTATTCGACCCTATTATTTGATGCCGATGGTACACTTTTTAATTATGAAGATTCAGAACGACAGGCATTATTAAAAACCTTTGAACATTTCTCTATTATTCGGGATGAAGAAGATGTCATCACCGGTTACCGTCTGATCAATCATGAGCTCTGGAAGAAATTCGAATCAGGAATAATATCACTACCCGCATTGCGAACTGAAAGATTCTCCAGACTCTTTGATTCGCTGGAACTGCAATTTGATCCTCATGAATTTGGAGAAATATATGTGCAATATCTTGGAGAAGGTAAGAAATTATTACCGGATGCATGGGAAATAGTAGAAAAACTTTCTGCCAGCTTTGATCTGGCTTTGATCACCAATGGCATCGCTGAAGTGCAGCATCGTCGACTAAAAGCTTCAGGACTTATAAAATTCTTTCCTGTGGTTGTGATATCAGAAGAGATTGGTTTTCCGAAACCTGATCCTATGTTCTTCAAGATTGCTCTGCAGAAATTAGATAATCTCCCTAAAGAGAATCTATTGATTATCGGGGACAGTTTAACCAGTGATATTGCAGGGGGGAATCTATCCGGTATTGATACTTGCTGGTTTAATCCCGAAAGCAAGAAAAATGACACCCAGTATATCCCAACTTATGAGATCAAAAAGCTCACAGAACTTGTAACCCTCTTTTCTTATGATTAACCTATGAGAAGTATACGAGCCGGCCTAAGCTGACTCGTAGCGTGACTAAGGGTATAAATTTAGTAGTAGGGACGACCTATAATTGCCCCTCTAATTGTCTTTGTATCATAAAGCATAATATTTTAGACAGTTCTATCATAAATTATTATCATCTTGACAAAAAAAACCTGCATAATATTAATGAGTAACTTGCAGATTAGCTGACAAATTACAGTTATACTGCAAAGGTAATAACATACTTGTTAAACCACTGATTTCAGTGGTTTAATAATTTGGGACGAAAGATGATATTAGAGAAGATCAGAGAGTTAGTAGAAAAAATAACCCAAGAGTGTGGTGTTGATCTCTATGACCTGGAGATGAAGAACACCAATAAAGGGAAAGTATTACGAGTCTTTATTACTCGTCAAGGAGGGATAACTCTCTCTGATTGTTCCAGAGTTAGCCGGTTAATGGGTAACGAGCTTGATATAGTAGATCTAATTGCTAACCATTACTTTCTTGAAGTATCCTCACCCGGACTGGAACGTTCTTTGAAAACCCCAAAACAATTTGAACAGGCGGTTAACGAACAGGTTAAGATAACTTATCGGCAGGATGATAAGAATATTGTGGTCACCGGTTTGCTGACGAAGGTCTCTTCTACAGGTATAGTTCTTGAACAGAAACAGACCAAGAAAGAAGAAACGCAAATAGTTAACATTCCTTTTGAAAAGATCAAAAAGGCACGGACCGTCTATGAATTTAAAAATAAAAAAGGAGAATAGATATGGCAGCTAATATTACATCAGTGATAATGGAATTGGCAACAACAAAGCAGATCGATAAATCCAAGATAGAAGAGGAGATCAAGATTAGTCTTTATACAGCAATTTCGAAAAAGTTGCTTCCGGAGAACGAATTGGAAATTATCGCTGACTTTGAGAATGACAAATTAGCCGCGCGGATTAAGAAATTGGTAGTTGAAGAGGATATGAAACTTGGAGATATCTCTCTCCAGGATGCCTTGAAAATCAATAAAAAAGCGAAGCTGGGTGATTATATCGAAGTCGAAGTTCCCATTGTAGATTTCGAACCAAAGATTATCAATATTGCCAGAAAGACAATACAGGAAAGGATTCGCAAGATTGAAGAAGATCGGATAATTTTCGATTATGAGAAGCAGAAGGGACAGATCGTCTCTGGTAAAATTAGGTCAGTAGATTATAATGGTTATAAAATTGATATTGGATATACAGATGCTCTTCTGCCTGTTGAAGAACAGGTAGAAAGTGAATATTACAAGGTTAATGATATCATAAGATCATATGTCGTCAATATCCGCAAGAGAAGAAATGAAGTAATGGTTATCTTGTCGCGAAACAGACCGGAATTTGTGCAGAGATTATTTGAATTGGAAATACCGGAAATCCATGAGGGCGATGTAATAATTAAGAAGATAGTTCGCGAACCCGGAATAAGAACAAAGGTAGCTGTTTCAGCACAGAAGAAGGCTATTGATCCTGTAGGTGCCTGCTTTGGGAAAAACAGTACCCGTATTGATATGATACGCAGGGAGTTACATGGCGAGATCATTGATGTGATCTCGTGGGATGAATCACCAGAGCAACTCATTGCCAATGCTATCGGCAACGACCTCGTTGATAAGGTTTATCTTTCTGATAGAGGCAGATTCGGGAGAATAGTAGTTTCCGAGAAAAACAAGAATCTGGCAATTGGAAAGCAGGGGAAGAATGTTCGCCTTGCCGCTAAATTGACTGAATATAGTTTAGATATATATACAGAGGAGGAGTTTGAGGAGAAAATTGCAGAAGAGAGACGTATTACCAGTCATATTTCCGAACTGGACGGGGTAACTCCTAAAATAGCCGATATTCTCAAGAAACATGGTTACACTTCAGTACAAGATATCTTTAAAGCATCGATTGAGGAGTTATGTAGTATGGAAAACATCGGTGAGAAAACAGCTCAGAAGATCAAAGAATCTGCAGAATATTTCTAATGCCAAACAGAGCATCCAGAGCAGGTCATATACCTTACAGGACTTGTGTTGTCTGCCGTAAAAAGAAAGAGAAAAAAGAGATGATACGATTTGCTAATTTAGAAAATGATCTTATTTTCGATTGTCGACAACGGCTTGAGATGAGGGGCTTTTATGTCTGTGACGTGAATGATTGTATCATCCTATTAGATAAATGGTTTAGAAAGTTTTTGCGGAAAAATACTCGTTTAGGTGAAGGTAAATAATGCTGATAAAAGAACGAAAATCAAGAAATAAAGACCAAAATGCTGGAAATAATTATTGGTCATCAATAGCAACTTTGCTTGGATTTGCCAATAAAGCCGGAAAGTTAAAATTTGGCTTCTCTGCTTGTTATCAGTCATGTGTAAAGAAAAAAGCCAAATTAGTTCTAATTACCCATGATCTCAGCGATCACACAATAAGAAAACTGAAGTCGATCATCGATCAGAACAGAATAAAGACTATAACTTACGGCACTAAAGAACAGTTTGGGTTATTATTTAATAGAAGCGATATCGGTTTGATCTCTGTAGAAGATCCAGATTTTGCATCCGGTATTGAAAAGATTTTTGCCTAAAGCAGATTGGAGGAAAATTGGGTATCAGAGTTCATGAATTAGCGAAAGAGTTGAAAATTTCAACATCAGCGCTAAAGACACATCTTAAACATCTTAATATTGATGCTAAGTCGCCCTTTACACAATTGGAAGATGATGTAGTAGAAAAAATCAGAGGTATTTTCAAAACAGAACATGACAATATGAAGCGCATGGAAGAAGAGAAGCGCCGTATTCATGATCTTAAAAAGAAGCAGAGACAACAAGAACAAGAAGCAGAAGAGAAAAGGAAAGAAGAGTTAGAAGCTGTAAGAAAACTCGAAGAAAGCAAGAAAAAAACCCCTGTTTTTGTTGAAATGCCGATTAGCAAACAGAAAGAAGGCGAAGAAACTCCAGTCAAAGATGATAAAAGAACGAAAGCAAGAACCCCAAGAGAAAAAACTCCAAGAGAAAGAAGCTCAGACAAAGAGAAACCAGGGGTTAAACCAACAACAAGAAAGCCCATTACCAAGGGAAAACCACAAGTCGGAGAGAAAAAGCTACCGGATATTCCGACTCCTTTAGATGATGTAGAAGCCAAAAAATTAGCTAAAGCCAAAAAGACAGAAAAGAAAGAGCTGGAAGAGAAAGCTAAACATCTGCAAGCAAAGATTAAATATAGTAAAAAAGGAAAAGGAAAAGCTAAACTTGAACCAACAGAGATCGAAGAAGCAGAAATCAGTCGCTCTATAAAACAGACTTTAGCTAAGCAAAAGAAGAAAAAATATAAGAAAGATGATAAGAAAGGGACAGAAGAAGAGCTATCCAATAATCAGAATCTCGTGGTCAATGAATACACATCAGTGAATGAGCTGGCTAAGATGATGGATATAGCGCCGACAGAAATAATAGCTAACTTCTTTAATATGGGGAAGATAGTAACTATTAATCAACGGCTCGATAAAGAATCTTTGGAGATGATATGTGATGAATTTGATTTCAATGTTACCTTTGCTGAAGAATATGGAACAGATATCATTGAAGAGGCGACGGTAAAACATAAAGATGCCAAAGAGAATCCACGACCACCAATAGTTACTATAATGGGGCATGTAGATCATGGTAAGACTTCAATACTAGACTATATCCGTTCTACTAATGTTATTGCCGGTGAAGCGGGTGGTATAACCCAACACATTGGAGCTTATCAGGTTGATTATAAAGATCATAAGATCACCTTCATTGATACACCGGGTCATGAGGCATTTACAGCAATGCGTGCTCGCGGAGCTCATTTGACTGATATCGCTGTGATAGTCGTTGCGGCAAATGACGGAGTTAAACCCCAGACAGTAGAAGCTATCGATCATGCCAAGGCATCCGGAGTTGATATAGTTGTAGCAATCAATAAAGTAGATCTGAAAACTGCCAATGTAGATAAAACCATAACGGGACTATCTAAACAGAATGTGTTTTTAGAGGGTTATGGAGGGAATACTCTCTGGACTACCTGTTCTGCTTTAACCGGAGAAGGAATAGATAACCTCTTGGAAGCTATTTTGCTCGCAGCTGAGATGAAAGAATTAAAAGCCAAATACGATATTCCCGGAAGTGGTATTGTTATCGAAGCTGAAAAAGATAGTCGAATCGGTTCGCTCGTAACGATTCTCTTGAAGGAAGGGAAAATAAGAAAGGGTGATGCTGTAGTCTGCGGTGCTACATATGGTAAGATCAGGAAAATGGAGAATGAGAGGGGTCAGGAGATGAAAGAGATCGGACCCTCTGACGTAGCATTGATCTATGGATTGAGCAATGTACCCAAAGCCGGCGATATTATCAATAAAGTAGCCAGCGAGAAAATTGCCAGACAGATCAGTTTGGAGAGAAAGCAAATCCGACATGAACGCGAGAGATATATCGGAAGAACCAATCTTGATAATCTATATGAGAAGATCAAACTGAAAGAGATGAACGATCTAAAAATTATCGTTAAGGCAGATACCGATGGTTCATTAGAAGCTTTTTGTGATTCCTTGCAAAAACTCTCTAATGAAGAGGTTTTGGTTAATATTATACACAAAGGAGTCGGTAGTATAGTAGAAGCCGATATCAATCTTGCTGCTGCCTCAAATGCAATTATTCTCGGTTTTCAGGTTCGTACTGAGACAAAAGCTAAAAAGATGTCAGAAGATATGGGAATTGAGATCAGAACCTATCAGATCATCTATGATGGCATTAACGATATTCAATTAGCTCTTGAAGGATTAACTGAACCGGAGTTTGAAGAGAAATTTATTGGTTCTGCTATTGTTAAAGAGGTCTTCAGAATAAAAGGGGTTGGCAGTATTGCTGGCTGTGCCGTTGATAAAGGATATATAAAGAATGATAGTATTATTAGATTGTATAGAAACAATGGCTTGATCCATGAAGGGAAAATTAGTTCTCTTAAACATTTTGCTAATGATGTAGAAGAAGTTCGTGCCGGCAGTGAGTGTGGTATTGGTATCCAGAATTACAATGATATTAAAGAGGGCGATGTAATCGAAGCATATCAAAGTGAAGAAGTAAAAAAGGGAACTGCTGCTGAGAAAAAATCAAAGGTAAAATAGCTTATGAGTTACCGAATGGCTCGTCTGGAAAAAGAGATTTTAAGAATACTCAATAACGCATTAGTAAACAAGATCAATGATCAAAGGTTGCAATGGGTGACAATAACGGAAGTTGAACTTACCCCAGATCTGCAACTTGCCAAGATCTATTTCTCTAAGCTCAATGACGAAAAGGATGACACTGAATATTTGCCAATCTTGACTAAAGCATCAGGATTTCTCAAAAAAGAGATTGCTGCTGCTCATATACTAAGACGAATACCGGAAATTAGGTTCTTCTATGACGATACAGGAAACAGAGCCAGAAAAATTGAATCTCTATTAGATAAACTTTCAGATGAAGATAAGAAATAGCTTGAATAAAGAAATCCACAGATAAACAAAGAACAATTTTACTAACAAGATTTTTTCTCTGTTTATCTGTGGATTTCTTTTTTGGAGAATATGATGAAGATTATCAGTAATGTAGAGGAGTTGAGATCGGTTCTTCTATCTGTTTTCAATAAATATGATTCTATCGGACTCCTAACCCATAAAAATCCTGACGGAGACGGGTTAAGTACCTGTCTTGTACTGCAAGAAATACTCAAAGACATGGATAAACAGGTCAAGATAATACTGGAAGAAGAGGCACTTGACAGCTTAGATTTTCTCAAAGCTAAAGAGAAAACTATCATCTATAATGAACAATTAGCGTATCCACTAGTTATAATAGTTGATTGCCATAGTCGTCGTCGTCTGGGGATCTGTGCTCCTTTGCTTGATAAGGCGGAGATGATTATTGCTATTGACCATCATGAAGATAATGGAGCTAACGATGTTGACTATCTCTATAATAACCCATACATTGTTTCTGCAGGAGCTATAATCTATCAGGCATTAAAGGAAGAGATCATAGCCCTGTCCAATAACATAAGAGAAGAGTCTGCACAAGCTATCTATGTGACAATACTCAACGATACTAATAACTTCACTAATAGCAATACGAATGCTAAGGTTTTTGAATTAGCTGCTGAGTTGACCCGACTTGGGATAAAACCTTATGAGATCACCAGGATATTCATGCTGTCCAAACCGGCTAATTATTATCGCTTTATTGGTCAGGCATTATCAACAATAGAGACACATATTGCAGGGAAAGTACTATTTTTTCATTCGACACTAAAGATGTTAGATGACAACGGACTACACTCTGATGCAACAAGCAAGGTAACTAATTGGGTTAAAAAACCGATCGGGGTAGAAGTTGTTGTTTATTTCAGGGAGATCGGAGAAAACAAATACCGTCTTAGCTTAAGATCCGAAACTATCGATGTTAACCTCATTGCTCACAAGTATAATGGTGGTGGACATATGAATGCAGCTGGTTGTGAAATAACTAATAATTTAGAAGACATTAAAGCTACGATTCTTCATGATATTGAAAATCAGTTAGTATTTGATTAGCAAATCAATAAGAGATATTATTGTAAGTGCTGACTATCATCAATCAACAAAAACTACTATGTTTTTACACTAATGATAATAATGACTTGTTGTTATGTGGTCTATGATAATTAGTGGGTAAATGAACGGAATGAAAACTTTATCTGGATTTATGTTACTCGATAAACCGGAGGAATGGACAACTTTCGATCTGATAAGGGATTTACGAAAAAAGAGCGGAATCAAAAAAATCGGGCATACGGGTACATTAGATCCTTTTGCTACCGGGCTTGTCATCCTAACTATCGGTAAGATAACCCGTCTTAGTTCATTACTTCTTGGTCTCGACAAAGATTATCTGGTTGAGATAGAGCTCGGGTTAAGAAAGGATACGGGAGATATTACAGGTAATACAATAGAGACCGGAGAGATACCTGATCTGACTGAGCAAAAAATCAGAGAGATATCTAAACTTATCTTAGAGACAACTTCTCAAATACCACCAAATTATTCAGCTGTTAAAGTTAATGGTAAACGAGCTTATAAGCTGGCGAGAGAGGGTAAGGATTTTACCCTGACAGAAAAAACTATTCAGATCCATACTTTTGAGATCTGTTCAGTTAAAGAAGGAATCATAACCTATAAGACTAAAGTCAGTAAAGGAACATATATAAGAGCTTTAACAGAGACCTTTGCTGAAATGCTCGGTACAATTGCCTATACAAGATCGCTGCAACGAACAAAGATCGGACATCTAACGGTAGAAGATGCAATATCTCCGCTAAATATAAGTGAAACCAATTGGCAGGACTATTTGAAATCTGTACCTCAGGTTTTACCATCCTATCAGTCGATAAGGTTGGATAGTAAGCAAATTATTCACTTTTTACACGGGCAAACAATTACCCTTCAAGAGTCTGGTATGACAGGCGAAGTATTGGTCTACGGTTTATCAGAGAATGATCTTGAAAATTGTCTCGGGATAGGCATTATAAAAGATTGTGTGTTACATCCTCAAAAGGTTCTGGTATGATTTCACTTTTAGATTCTCACATTAATCTTCAATATCCGATTGTAACGATGGGCACTTTTGACGGAGTACATCTTGGGCATCAGCGACTACTAAAAAAGGTGATTTCTCAAGCAAAAAGAATGAAGGGTGAGTCGGTTGTAATCACATATTATCACCACCCGAAGGAGATTTTAACCGATTCTTTGAGCACCTATCTGTTAACTGAAAAAGAGAGAAAGACCAGTATTCTTAAGGATTTAGGCATAGATCATGTAGTTTATCTGAATTTTGATCAAGAAATGGCTCAAATGAAAGCTGAAGAGTTTCTCAGGAAAATTTTGTTAGAAAAGATAAAGATGAAGGAGATCGTGTTTGGCTATGATTGTCATTTTGGCTATAAAAGAGAGGGTGATTATCATTTTCTGAAAAATAATGAGAAAAAATACGGATATCGAGCTTTTCTAATCAAACCTGTAAAGATCAAGGGAAAAATAGTCAGCAGCAGTTTAATAAGAAATCTTATCAGAGTCGGTGAAGTTGGGGAAGCAAAAAAATATCTCGGAAGATTCTATGATCTTAAGGCAACCGTTACAACCGGCTCCGGCATAGGTAGAAAAATCGGTTATCCTACTCTGAATCTACTTCCAACAGATCCCTATAAGCTATTACCTGCCAACGGAGTATATTTAGGGAGAGCTCTTGTTAATGGAAAAAAGTTTTTTTGTCTTACTAACATAGGTTATTGTCCGACTCTGAAAGAGCTTGACGAGAAAACGGTGGAAACTTTCTTACTCGATTTTGATGTACAAACGAAAATCGAGAGGATAAATGTGAGTTTTATTACTCGTTTGCGGGACGAAGTAAAATTTCCCGATAAAGATTCATTGGTAAAGGCAATCCGTCGAGACCAACAAACTGCAGAATCATTGATCAGAGAGCTCAGAAGTGAGTCCGATTTAGATATTGAGGTCAGATGAAATATCTATTGCCGGTTATGAAACAAGCACTCTCTGATACGAATAACTATCTCAATAACCTTAAAATTGTCCTCTGGCTCCCCTTCTATCTCGCATTTATCTTTCTGGGCTGGAACGGGATTCAAATACTGTTTTCTATAAATTTGATCCTTTCGTTTGTTAATACCCGGTCTGTTACTTATCTGGTTTACAATACCATTGAATATCATCTTCGCTCTGTCCCCATCTACCTGTTCATTCTTATAACCTTTGTTACTATCCACTGGCTAATTCATTGTTTCTTTGAGATAGGATTTACTCTCAATATCCATAAAAAACAAATGAACCTGAAAAAGATCTATGCCACGGGAGTAAACTTCTTTGTGCCTAATCTGATCATTGTTATCTCTATCTTCTTCTTTAACATAGCAATATTGATGCTGATCATTTTTTTGCAAATAGCACTCTCCGGCTTTAGAATGACTGAAGTAGCTAATCTGGAACAACTGGTCTTTCAAACCCTGAATCTGGCACTATATCTTTCTATCATTGTAAATATATGGCTGGCAGACTTTGTTCTTCCCAGAATGGCATTGGGATATTCATTCAAATCTTCACTGATCAGAGGACTGCGCCTTCTTAATCAGCAGTCGGTTAAGATCATATTATTCTACCTCATGAAAATCATCCTGATTTTCTTTTCGATATATGTGTTCCAGCTCGTACTTCGTCATCTTCTACTGCCTTTCTTTGTCATGCTGGAGTCCAGATATGCTTGGAGTATCTTATTACTCTCATCCAGAAATTTAGTATTATCGAACCTTCTCATAAATCTGAGAATTTTATCCTTGGTTCTCTTTTCTACACTCATTGTCTATACACCGATCATCGTTCCTCTATACCTATTTCAAAGATTCATTTTGTTTAGAACGTTTAAACACTAAGACAGGATTAATGTGATGATAACTTATTTCTGCCGGGAATGTGGTTATGAGACCACTAAATGGAGCGGTAAATGCCCGATTTGCGATACTTGGGATAGCTTCAAAGAATCTGAAAGTGTAACAGGCACAAGTAGTAAAAAGAAAAAACCTCTTGATACCAACAATAATCAGAGCGAATTACTGAAAGACATTATCTTAAGTCAGGAAGAGAGGGTTTTGACAGGAATTTCTGAGTTTGATTGTGTACTTGGTGGTGGAGTTATCAATGGGATGGTCTGTTTAATTGGTGGCGAACCGGGTATTGGAAAATCTACTTTGATGCTGCAAATTGCTGACAGGATAGGGCATTTAGGTCAAAAAGCCCTTTATGTCACTGGTGAGGAGAGTAAACAACAGATAAAATATCGAGCCGATCGGCTTGGGATAGATAACGATATGTTGCAACTCTATTGTTCAAATACTGCTGAACATATTCTGGAAGTACTGCAACGAGAAAAACCTCAAATAGCTATTATTGATTCCATACAGTCTATCGGCAGTTATGAGCAATCGGGAATTCCGGGTAGCCTAGCTCAGGTTAAAGAAGTGACAATGCTCTTAACCCAATTCGCCAAAAAGAACAATATTCCTATCTTTATCATCGGACATATTACTAAAGAGGGTTTGGTTGCAGGACCAAAAATGATCGAACACATTGTCGATACGGTTCTCTATTTCGAAGGAGATAGTAATAACCAACTGAAAATTCTTAAAGCAACCAAAAACCGTTTTGGTTCTACAAATGAAATAGGTGTTTTTGAGATGCGGGAAAATGGACTGATAGAGATTGTCAATCCATCACGCCTCTTCATACAGGAGGATCATCTCTCTGCAGGTTCAGCAATTGGATGTGTTCTGGAAGGAACAAGATCATTTCTGATAGAAGTACAGGCATTGGTAACCCCTGCGATCTATGGAAATGCTCAAAGAATCGCAATGGGAATTGATCATCGGAAACTAGCTCTATTGTTGGCTATTATCGAAAAAAAAATCGCTCTCAAAGTTCGGGAAAGAGATATTTTTGTTAATCTCGTTGGTGGATTGAAAGTTAACGATCCTGCTCTGGATCTTCCCTTTATTGCTGCTATCATATCGAGTTATGAAAATAAACAGCTACCTGCACAAACAATTTTTATCGGGGAGGTTGGTCTTAATGGAGAAGTAAGAACTGTCTCCCAAATTGATAAACGGATCAAGGAAGCCATAAAACTCGGCTATGAAAGTATTGTTGTGCCTGGCAAAAGCAAAATAGAGAGTAAAAAGAAAAAGATTACTAAGATCTCCTTTCTGGAAGAAATCTTTCCTATCCTGTTTCCATAAGATACTAAATTAAAACCCTTAGATGAGCATAGAAGAAAACCAGAAAGCAGACAAATTGTTAATATATAGGTGTAAGGGCGACTGGTGGTCGCCATGTTTCTTACGGAATGGACCGTGGAAAGAAACTATGCGGCATATTAACCTATAAAGATGCTCTATCTTAGGAAAGATGAAAAAATAAATACTTAAACCTAAGATTAGAATTATAATGTCTCTATGGTATTAAATGATAAAGAAGTTGAGGATTAGATGCAGAAATACATCTTTTTGATGAATAATCTTACATGCGCCGGTTGTGCTTCAGAAATAGAACGAGCGTTACGATCAAAGGACTGGGTAACAGGTCTTACTCTTGATTTTTTAGGCAGAGAATTAACTCTTTTTGTAAATCGCAAGTTCGAAGAACAAGAATTATTGACCTTAATTGATCAAATCATCAAAAAAATAGAACCGGAAGTAGAGACAGTTATTATTTCTCATAAAGAGAAAGAGTATCGTTTTCGTGATAGTCTGATTGCCTCATTAAAAACTGGTGAAATACTATTTAGTCTCCTTGGTTTGTTGATCTTTGTCAGTGCAATTCTTGTTCAGATACCGGCATTGAAGATCACCGGTTATTTAGTTAGTTATCTGATCATCGGTCGGGAAGTTATCAAAGGTGCCATAAGAAAACTCTGGAGTCGCTATCTCTTTAATGAACATCTCTTGATGACTATTGCTACATTAGGTGCTATTTTTATCGGCGAATATATGGAAGCAGTAGCTGTCATGCTCTTTTATCAGATAGGCAGGTATTTCGAGAGTAAGATTGTGGAATATTCCCAACATTCAATAGAACAACTGCAGAAGCTAAAGCCAGAATATGCCAATCTCATTAAGGATAATCAGACTGTTAGAGTTCTTCCCGAACAGGTGGAAGTGAATGAATTGATCATTGTCAAACCGGGTGAAAGAGTTCCCCTTGATGGTATTATTATGGAAGGGTTTTCCAATATCAACAATGCTCTTTTAACAGGAGAATCATTTCCTGAGACTGTAAAAAAAGGTACTATGATCAAAGCCGGAGCCATTAATCTGGATAGCTCTTTAACCATTAAGGTAACCAGTAAATATGACTCTTCTACGATATCTCACATTGTTGACCTCATCCGTTCTGCAAAAAGCAGAAAAGCCAAAACAGAAAGGTTTATTTCACGCTTTGCGCAGGTCTATACTCCGGTAGTCCTTGCTTTGGCTATGTTGATTGCTCTGATCCCTCCCTTTGTTCTATCAAGCGGATCCTTTACAGACTGGTTCTATCGTGCCTTAATTTTCTTAGTTATATCTTGCCCCTGTGCTCTGGTGATTTCTGTACCTTTAAGTTTTTTTGGCGGTTTGGCTGTGCTGGTTAAAAATGGTGTGCTTGTTAAAGGGGGAATTTACATAGAGAATCTGGCTAAAACGAAAACCATCGTTCTCGATAAAACAGGAACATTGACCTTAGGAAAGATTGCTGTAACAAAAATTAATCCTGTACCCGGCACAGAACAAAGAGAGCTTCTTTACAATGCATATCTGGCAGAATCTCATTCCAACCATCCAATTGCCTTGGCTGTTTTTGCTGAATTTCATCGCTTATTTTCCAACCATGATCAAGTTGATATTAACCAGGTAAACGATTATAACTTTTCAGAAGTACCTGGTCTAGGGGTGAAGGTCAGTAGCAATGATCTTTCTATTCTGGTGGGAAGATTGGGATTTCTGAAAAGTGAAGGGATTCTTATACCAAATGAAATTACTGACAATGATGATAACAAGACTATGATAGGTGTTGCAAAAAACAATATGTTTCTTGGCACTATTCATTTTGCTGATTCTCTTAGGAACAAGATCCCGGAAATGATCGATAAACTTAAAAGATGGGGTATTAAGAGAATAATTATGCTGACTGGTGACAGAGAAGATATTGCAACTGCATTAGCAACCAGTTTAGGCATCAGGGAGTATTATGCTAACTTATTGCCGGAAGATAAGTTAAGATTTATGGATACGCTCAAAAATGAAGAAAAGGGGAAAGTGCTCTTTATTGGAGACGGAATAAATGACGCTCCAGCTATGGCTTTAGCTGATACGGGCATTGCTATGGGGGGTATCGGTTCATCTGTTGCCATAGAGTCTTCTGATGTTGTTTTACAAACAGATGAAATTGAGCGATTGCCTAATATTTTAGAAATTGCCCATAAAACGCTTAACAATGCCCGGCAAAATATTGTTATTGCTTTAGGCATCAAAGGGATCTTTCTCTTACTCGGCAGCTTGGGCTTGATAACTATCTGGGGTGCCGTTTTCGCTGATGTTGGTGTTACAATCCTCGCCGTTATGAACTCACTGCGGCTCTTAAAATATAGAAGGAACTATAGATCGTAATAGTCAAATTAAACGATTGTTTTAATTAGTCAGATTCTTGATTATTCCTATCCTTTAGATAATGTATTCAATATAATTGTTTCTCTCTTGGTAAGCAGTATTCACTTGACCTCTTGTGCTATGGCTATTTTATGAGATATTAACAAAGAGGTATGAAATGAGTGTATATAATCTAGTCAAGTCCTAAATGTTGGTGTAAATTCCAACTCATTGTTCTATCTCTCACTTGAAGACCTGCGGAGCTAAGCAGAGCAGGTCTTTAACATTACCCCGGTCTCTGGTTTGACCGTTATCATCTCTAATCTATGCTCTTCTATCTTATCCAGTGGCCTGGTGAAATAGACTCTGTTACTCGTCCACTCTTCCGAATAATCCTCTAATATTGCTCCCAACAATCTTATACAACTATTCTCATCGGGAAAGATCCGGATACAACGTTCCCTGCGCCTGATCTCTCCATTCAACCTTTCAAGGATATTAGTACTCTTGATTCTGCTCCAATGTTCTGGTGGAAAAGAAAGATAAGCTGTGATCTCATGAAATGTACTATCCAGCCAATCAAGTAATCTCTCTTTCTCCTTACTCTCAACACTCCCTATCAGATTTTGCCACGCTATATCAAAAGCTCCCCTGGTCTTGGAGCCTACTACATCTTTCAATAAGGGTAAAAGCCAAACCAAATCGCTTTTTGCTACCTTATTCCCGGCATTACGCATCCAGTGAACCATACATCTCTGTCTAAGCTGGCCAGGGAAACACTCTTCTATTGATTTCACCAGACCGTCGTGCTCATCACCGATCCATAGTTCACAACGCTCCAGACCCCGACTCTTCAATGACTGCAAAAACTCTTTCCAGTTTGTCCTGCTCTCTCGATTTCCCAGATGTAAACCCAGCACATCTCGATAACCGTCAGATCTAACCCCGAGTGCTATTAGTACTGCTGTCGAGACTACTCTGTTCTCAAGTCTGATCTTAGTGTAAATTGCATCAAGCCAGATATAGGCATAATGCTTCTCCAGAACCCTATTTTTCCAGGCTTCTATTTCACTATCCATTCTGGAAGCACAACGACTAACCAAACTACGATCAATACCGCTAAGTCCCAATTCTGAAAATATCTTGTTCATCTTACGGGTTGATACCCCATTGATATAGGCTTCTGTAATGATACTGATAAGTGCTCGATCAATACGCTTGTATTGATCTAATATGGAAGGATAAAAACTTCCCCGGCGTAATTTAGGTATGCCGATCTCTACAGGTCCTAATCCGGTGGAAAGGACATTACGCCTACTACGCACTCCATCACGATGAGTAACCCGATTCTCTGATCGTTCATAAGGTCCTGCCCCTAATAGTGCACTCAATTCAGCCTCGATTATCTCTTTAATACCAAATTCCAATACTCTCAATAACTCTCCGGAATCCGTCTGTTGAATTAACTTGACGGTTTCTTCAATCCCTGTTCTTCTCTTTTTTGATTGAGCCATGATCTACTCCTTTTTGATGTTGTTCAAAACTATCAAAACAATGAGTTAGTTCGGGCTCAATCTTTTTTTCCATCTAAGTCTCCCTAATTTACACCAACCTTTGAGACACTACCTCTTTTGGAGTAGGTTCTTTTTGTTAAGTATAAATATAATATACAACATCTTTTGGATTAAACTAATCAAAATTATTGATCTACTTTAACATGCCGCTTGATGAAGGCAGAAAAATTACTATAATTGAGTAGGCTGGTTTTGAAACCAAAGAAAGAGTAATTGAAACTAAGAAAGCTCTTCGTTTAAATACCTGGTATTTAAACTCAATTTTATAGTAAACTATTGATTATAACTCACTTTTTTTATATAAGACAATTCTTTTTAACTCAAATAAGGAATTCGAATCGCTGTAAATAAAAATGGTACATCCACAGGGACTCGAACCCTATACTCGATAGTTTAGATCAAGAGATGAATTACAGACAAATGGACATTTCGAAAAGATGCATCATGGACCTAAGTGAAGGAAGTTAAATATTATTGTTTATATAAACATGGAAGGGTGGAGAATAACAAAAAACTTGACTTATAGAGAGAGATACGGGCATAAACTTTTTTTCAGTTATAGAATAGAACTGAAGGAGGAAGGATAATGCTTATTCCTGTCATCAGAAAACCTGTCAGGTTTGAACCCGACTTTCGCAGAGTAATAATTCTTTATTATGATAATGGATTTGATCGTTCTATCGCCTTGATAAAGAAAATCATCTCAATGAGCGAGCAAGAAGCAAAACAGGCTAATGAAGCCACCCTGCGCGAATATGCAAGAAGACACCGGAACTTAACCAAACAATTTATGACTAACTTTGAAAAAGCCAGTAAAATTGCGGAAAGAGCGGATATTTCTTTAGATGAACTATCTTTGGCCAAGAAGCTTTTAATCGGCTCTTTTTTTTCCAAGGAATATTCAATTGAATCAACAGCTTTTTTTAACCCGTCTATAGTGGAATCTCCTGATCAAACCGGTCTGGAAGAAGGCAGTAAAAGAGTAATTATGAGTTTTCGGGCAATGGGAGAAGGTCATCTTTCATCAATTGTTTTTCGTTCGGGAGTAATAGATAAAAACGGTGATCTCCATTTCTTGATAGCCAATAGATATATTGATGAAGCGGAGATAATCAAGCGTCATGAATACAACAAAACGCAATTCATCGAGAAATTGGAAGAGATGAAGGTATCAAAAGAGTATATATCATTAGTGATGGATAGATTAAATGATCGTTTCATTTACGGGGAGCTTTTAGGTGCTGTTGCCGAGATCTTCGAAAAAAACAACAGTTTCAGCTCAAGTAAGAAACGGGCTATAAACGAGATTGTCTGGCTGGCTGATTCTCATTATGAGATTATCTTTTCCAAAGATACAGATATATCCGAACGAGTAATATTTCCCATATCTTTCACGGAAAGGAAAGGAATAGAAGATGCCAGGTTTGTTAAATTCAGGGAGGAAGATGGTTCTACGATCTATTATGCGACATATACTGCCTATGACGGTCATACGATACTACCGAAATTGATCGAGACCAAAGATTTTTATCATTTTACGATCAGACCGTTGCATGGTAGAGGAGCACAGAACAAGAATATGGCTATATTCCCCCGTAAGATCAAAGGCAAGTATGCTATGTTGTCGAGAATTGACGGAATAAACAGCTACATTGGATTCTCAGCAAAAATAAATATATGGGATGACCCTATTCAAATACAATCCCCTGAATACTATTGGGAATATATTCAATTAGGGAATTGCGGCTCGCCAATTGAAACACCGGAAGGATGGCTGATTATTACTCATGGAGTGGGCCCAATGCGGCAATACGATTTAGGTGCCAGCTTGCTTGATTTAGAAGATCCTACAAAGGAGATCGGTCGTCTATCCGAACCGTTGTTGATTTCAAATGAAAATGAACGGGAAGGTTTGGTCCCCAATGTGGTATATTCTTGTGGAAGTTTTGTTAATGGTGATACTCTTGTCATACCTTATGGTATGTCGGATACCTATTCATCGCTGGCATATGTGGATTTGAATGAGCTGCTAAAGAGATTGAAGTAAAATCATTTTCTTCCTGCCACCCACCAAATGAAATGAGGTTTCATACTTACGGTTTTCCGGCATTATAAAGATCTAGCTAAAGCGTTGAACACTTCGCTACGTGGCTTTGCAACTACTTAGGGGGACTTTTCCGGATAGACGCAAGTCTTATCAACAGCCGGGATCCTGGAAAGTTGAGCTGATTAGTTTTAGTTATTTATTCAGGATTTGCTTATAGACTTGATAATAATCGGCTGACATCTTTTCCAGGCTAAATCTCTCTTCTGCGAAAGCACGGCATTGTCTTCTGTCTATATGGGGAATATCTCTGATTTTTTCTACTGCTTCAGAGATGTTACTTACTAGAAATCCATTAACACCGTCTATGATCAATTCCGGCATTGAACCCTTATTGAACGCTATTACCGGAGTACCGCAGAACATTGATTCTGCCACACTTAAGCCGAAAGGTTCCTGGAAATTTATGGGATGTAAAAGAGCATAGGCATTTCTCAACAAAGTATTCCGCTTTTCGGGCTCAGCACTACCGACAAAGACTATTTGCTCCTGATCTATATAGGGTTCTACCTTCTGCTTAAAGTATTCTTTATCCTGAATTATTCCGGCAATGATCAGCTTCCTTTGGGCTTGTTTTGCTATCTCAATCGCTTCGTAAGTTCCCTTATCGTGATGAATACGACCAAAGAATAGTAGATAATCTTCAGGTTTATCATGGTAAGTGAATTGTTTTTTATCTATACCATTATAAACAGTAGCAATATAGTCCAGCTCCCCGGAACGGTCTGCATTGCTGATAGAGGCATATTTGACGATGCCGTTATATCGTTTATATACAGGGATAATCTTAGGTGAGGAGAAGCCGTGAATAGTCGTCAAAATCGGAGTTTTAATCAGTCTGCTATAGGTTAAGGGTAGGAAATCGAAGTTATTGTGGATAAGGTCAAATTTATCTGCCTGCTCCATCAGAAAACTGATATGCATACACTCAGCAACTTTGGGGTCAATGTTTCTATCTTCTTCATAACCTTTAGGGCAGATATGTTGCAGCTTACCTGAGCAAAAAGAATCTGCAGTAGCAAAGAGGGTGACATCAATCCCCAGAGAGTAAGCGCCCTCGGCGATATTATAAGCAATCTGTTCCCATGGACCGTAATGAACGGGGGGTGTACGCCAGGCAATCGGTGCTAATACGGCAAGCTTCATTATATTGATTTACAAAGCAGGACGGGAACGGGTTAAACAGAGATCAACCAGATCTGATATTTTAGCTTCTCCCACACACATGACTTTGTCTGCACCACCCCAGTATATCTTAACCGAGTCGTCCTCTTCCGGAACAGCACCACAGCAAAAGACGACATTATGGACATATCCTGTGACCTCATAGATCTCTTCTGGTTGTAAGATCCATTCATCAGCCACACCAATTACCTTTGCCGGATCTTCCAAACTGTGCAGAGCAACCCCTAACCGATAGACTCCTCCGTCCATAGTAGAGAAAACTCCATGATAAATATGTAACCAACCTTTTTCAGTCTTGAAAGGCGGTGCTCCCGGTCCAATTTTCATCTCGTCCCAATGGTAAGGTAGAGGCTTCATAATCAGCCTGCTCTCTCCCCAATGTATCAAATCGGGGGAATAAGATATCCAGATTGACCAGGGGCATATACCGGAATGCGGACGGTCCAATCGGGCATATAAACCGTTAAATTTCTCAGGAAATATTACGACATTGCGGCAATCAGCTTGGGTAATCAATGCTAAACGTTTTATCTTAACAAAATCACTTGTTTGAGCCAAACCAATACGCACTCCATAGCGGGAATAGGCACTATAGGTAATGAGATACTCATCATCTATGAATGTAATACGAGGATCTTCTACACCGTATTCTTCGTATTCGGCAAAATACCCTTGAGAAGCAGGTACCATGAAATGTTCAGGGTCTGCTCTGAACTTAAAGCCGTCATCACTGCGGGCTATACCAAGAACGGAGCGTCCGTTATGTCTATGGGCTCTAAATAGCATGATATATTGATTGTTGTATTTGACAACGGCAGCATTATGAACAGTAGCCACAGGATAAGGGATATCATTCTTTGTAAGAATGGGGTTTCCATTATTTCGCTTGATAATGTTCATGATCACTCGTTTGCCTTGGGCCTATGTTCAAATTCAATAGCTTTTAAGACAGTCAGATGCGAAACAAGATAAGCAATTGTGCTTTCGGCACCTTGGTTTAAATTCAAGCCGTGAGACTCAAGTCCGTCAAAACAACTATTTGTTTCGTAATCATAAATGGGCAAGCGTAGAGAATTTTCTCCTAAATACCACAAGTGAGCAAAAAACATTTTTTCCAGATACTCTTTATCTTTTGTGGAGAGATATACTTGATGATAAAGGAGAACAAAAGCCATGACATCTATTGATTGCTGACCATAAAGTGGATATTTACCTCCTCTTCTGAACCAGCCATCATTTCCGACAGGTGTCAGATAACCATGTTGCAGGGTGTAAGATTCCAAAAACTTCATAGATTCCTGAGCAACCTTAAGCGTTTTTTCGTCAGCGGTTATCCTGGCAGAATGGAATAAAGCAAGTGGGAGAATTCCGTTATCATAGGTTATAACATCCTCAAACCATTTCCAATCTTCTGTAGATTTTTTTTCATAAAACTCCAACAGTTTCGTGGTTAATTGATCCAATATATTGAGCATTTCCTGATCATCCGGATATTGATTCAGATAGTAACAAACTCCGATCATTGTATTGGCTATTCCCCGCTGATATTTCAGAGTGATAAAATTTGGTTTGGCTTTCCTGAAAATATCCTGGGCGAAATGCCTGTAGGAATTGTTTGGTGAACAGTCTATCAGATAACCTAAAGCCCACATAGCACGTCCGAATGAATCTTCGGAACCTTTATCATCCAGATATTGACGATTAAAAGACAGGAAGTTCCTGAAAGTACCATCATCGTTTTGCATATAATGGATAAAACTAAGATATATCAATATTAATTCCTGTGTGATAGGATTAAGCTTCACTTGATGTACCATAACCGCTAAAATCAAAGCACGGGCATTATCATCAAGACAATAACCTTCTCTTAAATTTGGCACACCATACAGAGAATGTTGAAGTATTCCAGTATCGTCTGTCATACGTTTGATATGTTGTAAACTGAACTCGGGTAGCAAGTTGGGCTCTATGATAAACTTTTCTATCTCTTTCTTTATAAAAGAACGTTGGATTTTTTTCACTAATTTGAGATATTGATTACCTACAAGCGACCAACTTAACTTTCTGCCGTAATTATAAGTTTTTTGTCTCAGTTTTTGAAGTTGTTCGGGACTATTGAAAAGGTCTATTAGGATATCCGCCAATTGATCTGATTTTTTGAAATCGAACAGAATACCCCTTCCTTCTGCTAAAAGTTCCTGAGCATGCCAATAGGGAGTGGAAACAATAGCTGTCCCGGCTCCGACAGCATAAGAAAGAGTACCGCTGGTAATTTGTTCTTCATTATGATAAGGTGTTACATAGGCATCTGCAGCAGTAAGATATTCAAAGAGAGTCTGCTCATCCAGAAATTGCCTCTGTAGGGAGACATTATTCCCGAGATCATGTTCCCTGATCAATTGGATCAGATAATTGCGATACTCTTCACCCTGATCCTTTAAGACATTAGGATGCGTATTACCGACTACTAAATATAGTAGTTCAGGATGTTTTTCCACTACTTTAGGAAGTGCTTTTATTACTGTTTCAATACCTTTGTTACGGCTGATTAATCCGAAAGTGAAGAGAACTTTACGACCTTTAAACTTTAATTTCTTTCTGATAATATCAGTGGGCGGTATTACATAAACCGGGACGCCATGTGGTATTAAGAGCAATTTCTCTTCTTTTATGCCATATACGGATTGCAACAATTCTATGGCTTTATTGCTCATAACAATAACCTTTGATGCTTTTTCGGATATCTGCTGAACAATTGATTTTTGTGTGGTACTGGGATCTTTAAGAATAGTATGAAAAGTCACCATCAGCGGTACTTCCAGTCTACGTATCAATGGCAAGATGTAAACACCCATTTCACCACCGAAGATTCCAAATTCGTGTTGTAGTATACACAATTCGGTTTTGTTATAATTAATGAACTCTGCTGCTTCGACATAATCGCGTTGATGACCCTGTCTCACAGAATATTTAACCTCGGGAGGGTAATCATAAACATTATCATAGTCATTTATAGCGACTACTAAAGAATGATCGGTTGGGTTATCACTGTCAATATTCTTGCCGATTGCCATCAGCAAATTGTTAGTGAAGGTTCCGATCCCACATTGCCGCGGCGGATAAGTCCCAATATATGCAATCTTTCTCATAATTCTACTCTGCTTGGCGTATTTGCCTTTCTTTTATTAAATTTTACTAAATCTGCAACAGCTTTGCCCCAGTCAGAATGATTATCAACTGGTTTACCCTCTTGAAGATCATACTTTTCTGTATCTCTTAAAGAACATAAAGGAGAAGACTGAAAAGCATGATGTAAATCTCGATAATAGTTTAGATCATTTTCATAGCCGGGTTCCTGTACGGCTTCTGTTAACTGCTCTTCAAAGATTGCAGCACCGTGATATTTCTCCTTATCTTCCATAAAGGAGATTCCTTTTTCTTTTCTGTTAAAGGAGGAATATTTCATATCTATACTCGCATCTGTTTTTTCAATTCTTCAGAGAATGTTAGTAATGTCAATGAAGAAGTTTTTCTTTGGATCGGTTAGTTAAATCACAGCAAGAACAAATCAAAGGAGGTCATTCTTTGCTAAGAACCAAAGAGAGATCCGATAACGTTTCTCCAATAACTTAAAAACAGTTCACAAAGCAATCTTAGAGCTTGAAAGCCTGCATACAAAAATGGTACACCCGTAGGGACTCGAACCCTAGACCCGCTGATTAAGAGTCAGCTGCTCTACCAACTGAGCTACGGATGCACCTGATTGTGCACAAACATCTTCGTGACCCTAATTCTGTCAATTGAAAAGATTTTCAGGAAGAAATCTCAATTTCGATAAAAATAATCGAATTTTGAATATCGCTCAGAGCCGATACCCAATGAGCTTATCCACAAATTATCCCCACCGTAGTAATGATTCGTAATATATTGCAAGACAACGCTTTATGATAAAAAATTGTCAATCATTTAGTAATAAATATAAAAAATATCTAAACAAAAAGACAATTATTACTTGACATTTAGGTTAGTATTGAACATTTAGTAATCGTATATCTATCTAACTTAAATAGATAGCATATTTAGAGATAAGATGAAGAGTTTAAGAGAGATTATTTTAGGAGGTAAATTGAAAGGATTCGATACACACGCAAGGTTTATCGGTCTTCTTTGCATCCTACTATCTCTGATCTTTTCCATCTTATTAATACACAATTCTCATATTGCACCGATAAAAGAATTTTTGGGTGGTGCCGGTTTTATATTTGGAAGTAACTTTCGTTTCTCTATTGAGTTTTTAGGTATATTAGTGATTTTTTTCTTGAGTCCTTTTTATATTTTGGTCGATTTTCCCAAGACTACAGCAAGTTTTTATCTATTCACAGTTTCAAAGAAAACAGAGTTTTTCAATGAGATTGAACCAGCTTACAATGTAACTTGCAATCAAAGATTGTTGAACATGTCAATCAGAGGAAAAATCACAAAAACCTATTTTTTACAAGAAAAGAAGAGGACTCATGAGACGAAAGTTAATTCTGATAATATTCCTAACTATAGTTTTTTCAGGAATACTTACCTTTTTACAGGGTAATCAGGCAGAAATTTATTCTAGTTCAGATATATCTTTCAATATAAGCGGATACCTTCTCAATGAAGGTTTTGAGGGAGCGCAATTTCCTCCACTTGGATGGGACAGGACCCACACAAGCTGGGATAGAACAACCAGCAGACCATGGGTAATTAGTGGAACTGCCTCAGCAGCAAACAGCGGATCTCAAGATCAGAACGAACGTCGACTCAGAACACCTCTGTTAACTTTATCCGGTAATACATTAACACCCTTTTTATACTTCAATGCTATGTATGGAAGTATCGGCTATGTAGAAGCAATAACAATACAGTACTCAGAAGATGATATTGTGTGGGTTGATCTTGAAACATTTCCATTATCAGATGTTGCTCAAACTTTCACACAATCTCTTGCCGGATTGAATGGCAACTATTATTTAGGTTTTCTCACTACCGGTGCCAGTACTGGGGGTAGAAAGGTTTTTGTTATAGATGATGTACAAATACCGATTTTATCTGAGTACCTACTAACAGTAGATATAGCAGAGGGTCAGGGAACCGTCAGTATAAATGGAATAATACCTGATGAATTCCCTCATTCTGAGTTAGTTATTGAAAACACACAGATCATCTTAAATGCTATTCCCGAAGATGGTTGGATTTTTGCCAGATGGATAGTTAATGGAATGGAATATTATTTAGATCAAGAAATAGATCTTATTATGAACGATGAAATAACTGCTACTGTATATTTCATATTAGAACCAGCCCAACCTGTTGAATTGACCTCCTTTACAGCAGCTTTTCTGGCTGAAAATTATGTTCAATTGCGTTGGGTTACAGAGACAGAGACGAATTTCCTTGGTTATAATGTCTTGCGCAGTATGGACAATAAGCTAGAAAATGCTTCCAGAGTAAATTTATTCATAATTAACGGTACTGGTGGTAGTAGCCAATCACAAATATATACTTTCATAGATGATTTCGTAGAATTCAATACAACTTATTACTATTGGTTGGAGGCAATTGATCTAGACCTTACTACTAATTACCATGGTCCAGTTTCTGTTGTTACAGTTTTAGAGGATACAGAGATCCCTCCTGAACCGGAGAAGATCACAAAATTGATCGGTGCTTATCCCAATCCCTTTAATCCGGGAACTAATATCCGTTTTGAATTGTGTCAACCAACATCAGTTACATTAACCATCTACAATCTTCTGGGACAGAGAGTAAGAGAGATTACCCAGACATTTAATGAAGGTAAGAATAGCATATATTGGGATGGCCATGACGCCACTGGTAAGGCATGTCTATCAGGTATCTATCTCTATAGTATTAGTACAGAATCCGATTTCATCGATTATAACAAGATGATCATGATGAAGTGATCATCATATATAAATAACATGAGCTAAGAACAGATATTTCGGGCTAATTCTTAACTCTGACCATCAACATTTTTTATCTTCAACGATCATTAGATAGGTACTCTAACTCTATGTGATTAAAGGATTAAAAAGAGTTTGGAATGAAGTAAAGATAAACGTGATTCATTATTATAGAAGGTTTAAAGATGAGTAAAAATTTAAAATGGCTGGTAATGGTTAATAATTTAAGACTCTTATGGAGGTAAGATGAAAAAGATGAATTTTCTAATCGGACTAATTGTTGCTTTGATGTTTGCAGGATCTATGTTTGCATTTTCACCGGATGAAATCCTTGGTTTGCAGATCTGGCTTGATGCTAATGATTTAGAAGGTACACTAAATGATGGTGATCCTGTTGGTACTTGGTATAATAAAGGTGAGCATGTTAATGATGCAGTTCAAGGAACAGAAGCTAATAGACCAATTTTTTATACTGATGTAGGTTTCCCTGTCGTCAGATTTGACGGCACTAATGATTTTTTGAATATTGATTCTGATTCCGCGTTAGACATGACTGCTTTTTCAATTATAGCTGTATTAAAGGTTAATGATGTTGGCAGTAACATACAAGTCATTACTTCAAAAGAAGGTACCGGAGCAAATCCTTGGAATGATCGTAATTGGTGGTTATCAGTAAATGGTAATCCTGCAACATCAGGAGCACCTGCACATCGACTTTGGTTTAGAACATCTTCCGGAGGAGCTCAAGCTAATGGAGTGAACTTATATTCTCAGGAAGCAAAGGCCGATAGTCAATTCTTTATTGCGATGGTAACTTTTGATACCGGTGTGGAAGCAACACTCTTCGTCGATAATAATCCAGATATGACCACTACCACTGTCAATACCCCTGACACAGGTCAACCTTTAATTAGAATTGGTTCTCAAGGTAATATAGCAAGATTTCTAAACGGTGACATTGCTGAGTTTCTTATCTATGATAGTGCTTTAGATGGTCAAGATAGAGATGAACTTTATGGTTATTTATATATGAAGTATTTTGAGTCAGCACAACCTGTAGAACTCTCTGCTTTCACAGCTACGGTCATTGCTAACAATTACGTGCAATTAAGCTGGACAACGGAGACCGAAACTAATCTGCTTGGTTATAATGTACATCGCAGCAGAGAAAATGATCTATCAACTGCTTATAAGATCAATCTGCTTCTGATCGATGGTGCCGGTAACAGTAGTCAACAGCAGATATATACCTTTATCGATGAAGATGTTGAAATGAGTACCCTCTATTATTATTGGCTGGAAGCGATCGATCTCGATATAACAACGAGTTTCCACGGACCGATCTCCATTCAGACATGGTACGGTGAAGATCCGGAAACCCCCCCAGACACTGATTATCAAACAAGATTGATCGGTGCCTATCCAAATCCTTTCAATCCGGGTACAAATATCCGTTTTGAACTGGATAGACCGGCAACAATAAATGTCCTGATCTACAACATCCTGGGACAGCTAGTAAGAAGTATATCAGAAAGTTTTGAAGCAGGAGAAAGTACTATATACTGGGATGGGCAAGACAATAATGGTAATCCTTGTCAATCAGGAGTCTTTTTTTACCGTTTTATCGCTTCCATTGGTTATCAACAATATGATAAGATGATACTCTTGAAATAAAAACTTAGATACTCTTTTAAAATATTTAAAGGCAGACCTGATCAGGTCTGCCTTTTTTTAATCCTCAACATTATCTTAATCATGTAGCTGTAACTTCTTGTTTATCAATCAATAAAGACAACTTCTTTAAACTACTGCCCTATGTTAGATTTTGTATTCCTATCAACAGAAACCAGATATAGCTTGACATATATATCTACTTATAACATATAGTATTAAGAGGATTAGTAAAATAATGTCAAATTTTAAATAAGCTCTATAATAATCTGTTAAATTGAATCTTAAGGAGGTTTATATGAAAAGGAGAATTTTGTTCCTTACTCTTGTTGCTGCTTTTTTCTTTACTCTGTCTTTATCTGCAGGACCTGCAGGAATAACTGATGGATTAGTTCTCTGGCTTGATGCTTCTGAAATAACGGAATATAATGAGAATGATCCTGTTAATAACTGGTCTGATCAGAGCGGTAACAACAATGATGCTGAGCAAACTGAGCTGGACAGTATGCCCATTTATCTAGTGGACGAAGTGTATGATTTTGCGTTTTTAAGATTCGATGGTTTTGATGATTATCTTAGAATAAACAGTGATATATTAACATCTAATCATGAAATTACTATCATCAGTGTAGTCAATCAAGCGAATACATCTTTAGATGCCAGATGGATCAATGCCAGAGCATGGCAGTCATCTAATAGCCAGTATTGGCCTAATTGGTCAATGCAGTCGACAGTAGGATCAGCGATCAGATTTTTTCTCTTCACCGGTATGGATAACACGCCGCATGGAATAGAGGGAACGACAAATATCAATAATGATCAGTTTTTCATAACGACAGCACGTTTCTATCCCTCTCTCTGGGATTTGCATCTAGACGGTGAATTACAAGTATCTACAACAAAATCCGGTACTATAGGGGATGGAACCTTTAGGGTAACTGAGTCTATCGATATAGGACTTTATTCTCTGTCGGCTTCTGATACTTATTGGGGTGGTGATATAGCTGAGATAATAGTTTATAACAGAGCTTTAAGTGATGGCGAAAGATCATTGATCGAAGGTGAACTTTATACTAAGTACTTTGAAGAACCAGATGAACCATCTCAACCAGTTGAACTCTCATCTTTCACAGCGACGATCATCGCTAACAATTATGTGCAATTACGCTGGACAACGGAGACAGAAACAAATCTGCTCGGCTATAATGTACATCGCAGCAGAGAAAATGATCTGGCAACTGCCACAAAGGTCAATCTTCTTATAATTGATGGTAACGGTAACAGTAGTCAGCAGCAGATCTACACCTTTATCGATGAAGGTGTAGCAATGAATACCCTTTATTATTATTGGTTAGAAGCAATAGATCTCGATATAACAACAAACATTCATGGACCGATCTCTATTATGACTTTTTATGAAGAAGATCAGGGAAATCCGCCAGAGTTAGAATATGTTACCAAACTCATCGGTTCCTATCCTAATCCTTTTAATCCGGGGACGAATATCCGATTTGAGTTGGAAAGAGCGGCTTCAGTGTCCGTGATTATTTATAACATCTTAGGACAGCAGATCCGAGCTTTATCGGAGAGTTTTGAGGCGGGAGATAATACTCTGTATTGGGACGGCAAAGATGATAATGGCAATCCTTCTCAATCGGGTATCTTCTTTTATCGCTTCTCAGCATCGATAGGATATGAACAGTACGATAAGATGATCTTGTTAAAATAGAACCAGCCTTAATCTCTATATATACGAAAAAGGCAGATCCTCGGATCTGCCTTTTTTTATTGATACTAAAACGGCTTGCAATATCTCAAGAAAACTCTGCAAGAGTTTTGAAGCGGACCAAGCATTGACTCTCATCAGCATTAAGAGATTGCTGTTGTCAACCTGAGTGGCACTTGGGAACAACTCATGCTTTTCTTGCCAAGAGCTGTATCGAAAGGTAATTTAAAAATGAAAGTTATGTCAATTTCTTAATATTTTGGTGCAGAACACTCAGGATGACATTAGTGGACATAAAATAAATATAACCTATTGATTAATATGAAGTAAGGATCAATTAATCACTTTGTTCCAGAGATTAATAATAGGAGACAAATTATCCTTAATTTCCTTCAGGTTTTCTATGCTTATCGTCTGTTGAGCATCACAAAGAGCTTTTTCCGGTGAGTAGTGACATTCAACTAAAAGACCATCAGCACCGGCAGCAGCAGTAGCCCAACTTAACGGTTTAACGAGTTCTTTGATTCCTGAACTGTGAGAGGGATCGACTATTACGGGATAAGGGGTCATAGATTGTATTATCGGAACAGCAGATAAATCAAGAGTATTACGAGTATAATTTTCGAAGGTTCTGATCCCTCTTTCACAGAGGATGATATTTTCATTACCTGCTTTTGAAATATATTCGGCAGCGAGAATCCATTCTTTTATCGTGTTTGCCATTCCTCTCTTTAAGATAACCAGCTGGTCTGTTTCACCTATAGCTGTCAGCAGGCGGTAATTTTGCATATTTCTCGTACCAACGATCAATATATCAATGTATTCACTCATCATTTTCAGATCATCAATCGAAGTGATCTCAGAAACTGAGACCATATCCAGTTCATCACAGACCTCTTTCATATAACGGAGAGCTTCTTTACCCAAACCCTGATAGGAATAGGGTGAAGAACGTAGTTTATAGGCACCACCCCGCAAAAAATATACTCCAAGTGATCTTAGTTTTTGAGCGGTTTGTCGCAGGTCTTCTCTATTATCGATTGTGCAAGGACCGGCAATAATGGTAAAATTATTCCTACTGATAATATGACTCTTTATTTTGATTTCTTTCGTCGGTTTCGTTTGTTTTTGCAGAAGTTTCTCTTCAAGAATTCTTTCAACAAAATGATATTGTTTAAGCTGATCTTGAATAGATCTTTCCAGAGAATATTGTAGAGCAATATAGCTATTTTCCGGATCATTCCAAACAGTGTATTCTGCTTTAAGTCCATTCAGATAATGCGTTAATTTCTCTAAATCTTCAGTCGTTGTTCCCTTCTTTATTACTATGAGCATAGATACTCCTCATGATTTTCGATTGCAATATCATCTGTAAAGCAAGTTTAAATGTCAATGAAAGAATGGCAGATGAATTAAAACAGGTAATCCAATATCTATCATTAAGATACCTATAGGGAAGTATATAGTCGGATATATCCGACTATATACTTCCCTATAGGTTGACCATAGTTTAGACAAGCTATAGATATCCTTTAGGGATTAAATATTTTTGAGTAATACTTCACTTGCAACAGACGAACTTCTATTAAAGAGATAGGAATAGGTCAGGGTTATTTTAGGATAAGAAAACGCTTGACTTTTAGGGCTATTAAAAAGGATTTGGCATAGCATATCAAAATTAAAGTATATAGGAGGAAACGAATGAAGAGAAGAGTTTTAATAATGGGAGCGGCAGGTCGCGACTTTCATAATTTTAATGTCTATTTTAGAGACAATGAAGATTATGAAGTGATCGCTTTCACAGCGACTCAAATACCTGATATCGATGATAAGTTATATCCAGCAGCTTTGGCAGGTAAATTATACCCCGAAGGCATTCCCATTTATTCGGAAGACGAGTTAAAAGACCTGATTATCAAGCACAATGTAGATCTGGTAGTTTTTGCCTACAGTGATGTACCTCACGAATACGTTATGCATAAGGCATCTTTGGTTAATGCAATAGGAGCCGATTTTATGCTTTTAGGGGCAAAGAACACTTCCATTAAGACCAACAAACCTCTGATTTCAATCTGTGCAGTCAGAACTGGTTGTGGAAAAAGTCAGACAACCAGAGCGGTCATTAAAGCTTTACAGGCAAAAGGGAGAAAAGTTGTTTCTATCCGCCATCCAATGCCTTATGGTGATCTTTTAGCCCAAAAAGTTCAGCGTTTTGCATCTTTAGAGGATCTAAAGAAACATAATTGTACGATCGAAGAGATGGAAGAATACGAACCTCATATCGCCATGGGTAGTGTTATTTATGCCGGTGTTGATTATGAAGCGATCTTGAGAGAAGCTGAGCAAGAAGCTGATGTCATCATCTGGGACGGCGGAAATAATGATATCTCTTTTTATTGTTCCGACAAACAAATCCATATAGTAGTAGTAGATCCGCATCGTCCGGGGCATGAGTTAGCTTACTATCCTGGAGAAACAAATATGCATCTGGCAGATGTTATTGTCATTAATAAAATCGATACTAGTGATTTTGATGCTATTATGGAAGTGAGAGATAATATCCAGGCAGTAAATCCTGATGCGATAGTAATTGATGGTGCATCACCGTTAACTGTTGATAAACCGGAAATGATCAAAGGTAAGAGAGTACTCGTAGTAGAAGATGGACCGACTCTTACCCACGGTGAGATGGAATTTGGTGCCGGTGTAGTAGCAGCTCAGAAATTTGGTGCCGGAGAACTGGTTGATCCTCGTCCTTTCGCTGTTGATACGATTAAGGATACTTATGAGAAATATCCGGATATTGGAATTCTCTTACCGGCAATGGGATATGGCGAGAAACAGATGAAAGATCTGGAAGATACCATCAATGCTACCGATTGTGATGTCGTTATAATAGCTACTCCAATAGATCTAACGAGAATAATTACTATCAACAAACCGGTAGTGCGTATCCAGTATGAATTACAAGAGATAGGTAAACCGGACTTATCGGATGTTTTGAAGGACTTCTAACTTAATATCAAATAATAAGTTATAATAAACAACAAGGAGGCTGATAATCATGCAGTCTCCTTGGTTTTTCTGAGAAAGATCTTGCAGGAAAATTAGCAGAGGAGGAGACAATGCAAAAAAAGGCGGTCTTGGCTTTAGGTGGCAATGCGATCTTAAAAGCAGGTCAGAAAGGAACAGTAGAAGAGCAGAAAATAAATACATATGAGAGTATGAAAGGTATAGTAAAGCTGATTAGAGAGGGTTATCATCTGGCAATAACTCATGGTAATGGTCCCCAAGTCGGTAACATGCTCATTCAGCAACAAGCTGGCATCAATATGAATATAGCCCCTCTTCCTTTGATGTTTCTCAACGCAGCTACAGAAGGGACAATGGGTTATATGATAGAGGAATGTCTGGAGAATGGTTTAGCGAAGGAGAATCTGGATGTTAAAGTGCTAACGGTTGTTACAAGAGTTCAGGTGGATAAGAATGATCCGAATTTTCAGAATCCCTCGAAACCTGTAGGACCTTTCTATAACAAGGAAACTGCAGACAAATTAAAGAGCGAATATGGCTGGCACATAGTTGAAGATGCCGGCAGAGGATACCGTCAAGTTGTTCCTTCTCCCATCCCAATCGATATTCCATTAGCCAGCACTATCAAAGAACTTGTTGAAGAGGGTGTTATTGTCATTGCTTGTGGTGGTGGCGGAATACCTTTTATAATTAATGATGATGGTAAGCTGGAAGGGATTGATGCAGTAATTGACAAGGATTTTGCTTCAGCACTCCTCGCTGAAGAGATCGAAGCCGATCTGCTCGTGATCTTGACTGGTGTTGATAAAGTATCTATCAACTTTGGTAAAGCGGATCAACAAGATCTTGATGTTTTAACTTTGGCAGAAGCGGAAAAGTATTTAGCTGAAGGTCAGTTCCCTCCCGGTAGTATGGGACCAAAGATAAGAGCAGCTGTCAACTTCATTAAGAAAGGTGGAAAAGAAGTTGTTATTACATCAGTAGAAAGAGTAGTAGATGCTCTGCATGGAGAGACGGGAACGATTATAAAAGCTTAAAGATATTTATCAATATTGAACATCTCGGTGTTGAATATTATCATACATTGCCCGCAGGATATCCCTCGAGGGTAAATGACCCATATCTGCTGCCTTTCGGAAGTAATAGAGAGCATTATTGTGATTACTGCCCTCTCTGTATTCGACTCTACCATGACGATCTGCTCTGCCACTTATTGCTGACTGATCTGGATTCTCCAGTGAATGCATAGCACCATAAACCAAACCGATCTTATAGTAGATTACAGGATTTTCTGGTTCTAACTCTGAGGCAGAAAGATAATTAGCAATTGCCTGATTATATTCCCCTACATCAAAATATGTGTCACCAATAGCCAGATAATCAAATACAGAAGGTTGGGAACTTTTTGATCTGAATAAAGCACAGCCGTTTAACATCATGATTGCGATACTAAGTACAACTGCAAATATTGGTGTAATTTTCCTGTCTATTCTTACCATATATGACCTCATTGTCTTTACTAGACTTAATCTTCTCTTCTAGGGATAACCTCTAAACATTCACATTATTACAATCACAATGAATTCAGAAATGTCAAGATAAAGTAGTAATTAGAAAGTAGACAGGAAAAAAAATTTGTTAATGATCGGAAATACTTTGAATGCGGGCAAGTGCTCTCTTGAGAGACAATTCAGCTCTTCTATAGTCAATTTCCGCATCTGTAGCAGCCATTCTATCTTCAGCTCTTTTTCTGGCTTTTTCAGCTCTGTTTTTATCTATCTCTTGGTATAGTTCTATCACCTCACAAACTATACGGACAGTATTCTTTTCAATGGTCACAAAGCCGTCATGAATAGCGAAAACATCTTTATTTATCTTTTTGTCTTTATAATATACTATTAAAGTTCCCGGACGGATTTTGGTCATAAAGGGTGTATGCTCCGGAGAAACTCCAAAGTCACCGGCAATTCCGGGAATGATGACGTGTTCACACTCTGTATCAATGATCGTTCTTGTCGGTTGGATGATCTTCAAGTGGAGACTCATTTTTTGATCTTCCTCGCCTTTTCTTCTGCTTGTTCGATGGTTCCGACATAGAGAAATGCCTGTTCAGGCCAGTCATCACAATCACCGTCTAATATTGCTTTAAACCCGGCTATGGTATCCTTTAGAGGTACATACTGCCCGGGCACATTAGTAAACTCTTCAGCAACGAAGAAGGGTTGCGAGAAGAAGCGTTCAAGTTTTCGTGCTCTGCTAACAGTTAATTTATCTTCATCAGAGAGTTCATCCATACCGAGAATAGAGATAATATCCTGTAAGTCCTTATATTTCTGAATCACTCTTTGGGTCTCTCTGGTGACTCGGTAATGTTCTTCACCGACTACTTTAGGATCAAGGATACGGCTGGTTGACTGTAAGGGATCGACGGCAGGGTAAATACCTAACTCAACAATTCTTCTGGAGAGGAAGGTCGAGGCATCAAGGTGGCTGAAAGTAGTGGCGGGAGCTGGGTCTGTGAAGTCGTCAGCCGGAACATAAATTGCCTGAACTGAGGTAATAGAGCCGTGATTAGTGGAGGTAATTCTCTCCTGCAGAGCTCCCATTTCAGTAGCCAAAGTCGGTTGATAACCAACGGCAGAAGGCATTCTTCCGAGTAGTGCAGATACTTCAGAACCTGCCTGTGTGAAACGGAAAATATTATCGATAAAGAGGAGTACATCTTTTCGGGAAACGTCACGAAAGTACTCGGCAACAGTCAAACCGGTTAATCCGACACGTAAACGTGCTCCCGGAGGTTCATTCATCTGTCCGAAGATGAGAGCAGTGTTTTTTAAAACCCCGGATGCCTTCATTTCTAACCAGAGATCGTTTCCTTCTCTAGTTCTTTCTCCGACTCCGGAAAAGACAGAGAAACCACCGTGTTCAGTGGCTACATTACGAATAAGCTCTTGAATTAGGACGGTCTTACCAACACCTGCGCCTCCAAAAAGACCCGTCTTACCACCTTTCAGATAGGGCTCGATAAGATCTATTACCTTAATACCTGTTTCTAAAATCTCTTCTTCTGTTGATAGATCTTCAAATAGCGGGGTTGGTCGATGAATTGGAAAACGTTCTTTACTTTCGATCGGACCCTGTTCATCTATGGGGTCACCGGTAACATTGATAATTCGACCTAATACCTCTTCCCCAACAGGAATAGTTATTGGCTCTCCTGTATCTTGGACTGCTGTACCACGAACTAACCCATCA
>JAHYIR010000010.1 GCA_019429305.1 Candidatus Cloacimonadota bacterium | reverse complement strand
CTTGGTTTTCAGCCAGTGCAGCAAAAGCAATAATGATTATGGCAACTGCTGCATTCCCTGCTGAAAATGATATTGTATTAAGAGAAGATCGGTATTATTCGCTGATCAATTCTACAACCAACTATGACTCCGACTACATTCAATCTAGGAAAGTTAGCTTAAGAACTATTGATATCACCGGAGAAGTCATTACTCAAACCCAAATTGCTGTTATGGTCTATAATTGGGGTATGTTAAGGTCTATACATACGACAGAGACAGATGATCATGGAGAGTTAGAATTGGTTATTGGTAGAGGTTCAGTTTTTATTTCAGCAACCAAGGACACACTTTTTGCTCTTCAGGAGATCCCAGCTCAACAGGAAGATTACCAGACAGAGATAGTACTAAGCTATGAGCAGGATGTTTCAGTGAAAACAGCCCTTCACTATCCTGATCCAAAATTACCAACAAGAGAGCAACGAGAAGAATGGAGTAAATATTTAAAAGGTTTTGAAGAATACTATAACAATATTGTTGCTGAATATCAAAGCTTAGTCTTTCCTTATGAACAAGCAGATTCACTCTTGCTGGATGTATGGACAAAATACCGTAACAACAAAGACAACTTTCTACTCTTTTATGAAGATAACTACCCCTTATCATCTCATTTTTTAGTTTTATTAACCAAGATCGATGAAAAGTTTCTCTGGCAAGCCGATCATGACCAATTACAAAAGCTTTATAATGCATATTTGGATATGAGACATCTTGATTATGCTGATGAGATAATGGTCAATCTTCTTTCCCCGACAGTCATGTTTGAAGAGCTACCGAAAACAGAGATGAAGGAGAGTATGATAAAGTGGAAAGAGGGGGATATTGATCAGCGAATAGTTGATATAGTAGATCATATCAATGACAATTATGTTGTAGATAGTGAACTTGCAATACAATCGTTGATCCCTTATGATCTGGCTATGAATTTAACTTATTTGACTACATATCAATACAAAATGTTGATCTGTTCGGTATTAAGAGCTAACTACATACCAGCTTCTTATAACAGAATTCCTGATATTGTAAATATCTTTTATCACGGACAATGGCGATATTACAATCTTCGAGACAATTCATTTCATTCATCGACAAGAGAAGAAAATGCCGAAGAGTTTGCAAAGCTAACTATCTTAACAGTTGATGAAAACAATTATCCTTTATCTATTAATGAGGAACAATACACAGTGACTTTCTTGCAAAATGGGTTGTTCTTTCCTTATGAAGATCAACCGGAAGTTAATCCCGATGGTAATTTATCCGTTATCTTGAAACCAGGTGTATATCAGCTTCAGATAGGTTATAGAATCAATAATGATTTGACACGACTGTACATCAGTACTATAAAAGCAGAAGTAGCAACAGAAATAGAAAAGATATTCGTTTTGGAAAACTATCCTCAAAAATGGGAACGATTTTCAGAGGAATTAGCAGAATTGACAGAATACCTGGATAGCAAAAGAGATGTCGATAATAAACCGTACTACTTTGTATTAGGAGACTATGATCGAGAACCTGTAAGACGTACTGTAGATAAGTTAAACCGCTTAGTAGAAGATACAGAGATCGTCTGGTTAGGATCGAAGATTGCTCCGGATACTCCCAATTATTATCAATTTAGTGAAGAGTATTTATCTTGGTTGTTTGAACATCCTACTTTGAAAGAACGTGTTCTAACTATATACTATAATAATGAAGAGGTAACTTGGTCTTATTTTAATGGTTTTTGGGATACGCTGCCTGAATAAAATAATGATACTTAAGATGAACTATATGCGTCTTCTACGTTTAGGAACATAGGTTAAAATATCAATAATCTTATTATTGCGCATCTGATACTGTCGATAACTTCTAAGTTGTTGATAAAGATGTAATCTTACTAAGGCATCAATAACTTTTCTGGGATAGCTTTTAACCAAAGGACAAAAATCTTCAAACTTTTCGATAAACTTTTCAGTTGCTTCAGAGTAAGAAATTTCAGACCTTCCCTTCATTATATCAGGTAGAAAACCATCTATCTTAGGACAATTAAGACATTTTGAGTCATGGAATCCAATAAGACCGTTATGGGTAACAGTATATTTATCATCCTTTATAGAGAGAAAATTTTCTAAGGCATGTGTTTCCGGTTTCTTCTTCCATAGCAGATTTTCTCGTATTTTTTTTGCTAATTCTTCAGATGTCCAGACCTCTCTTTTCTTTAGCAGTTTATCAACAGTAATCCAGAAGGGACGTAATTTAAACTCAGTTTCAGGATGGAGTATTATTTCATCAATACGGGTCATAATCTGCCTTACTGCCTCTCTTGTAATACCAAATTTATCTCCACATTCTTCTAGAGTCATAGGTTTATGTAAACCAATCCCTAAACGGTCCTTAAAAATAATAAAATTTCTGTTTTTTAATTCTATCACATTGATCAACATCGATTCCAGATCATGCCAATTACTGCTATAATCAATCTCTTTGTCGATTATATATTTCTTGAGTTCGTTTTGCAGAAAATGAATTGTGTGAATCCCACAGTTACGAAACTTGAGAAGAAACCCGTAAGGAGTTAATAAAAGTTGTCCGATAGTAGATATGTTTGCCTGTTTTAGTAGATTTATAGACCTGATATTTAAGATAAGATTGGAAATTGATACATCGGGATGATATGATTTATGTAAGTTTTCCGGCGCTGCTGTAGTAAATTTTTGATTTGTAAATAACGGCATTAAGTATAAATTCTTCTCGGATGCAGGGCTCTGCAATACACTGTTGAATTTAGATTTAGAAACAATCATAATTACTCCAAAAATGTTGATACATCAAGTAAATAGAATTAATTGGCAGCTAAAAAATCAAAGAGGGCTACTTTTATTGATATATCTCGGTTAAGAACCTTGCTCATATTAATTTTATGGGACAAAATACTACTCCATAATTCATAAATATTCTTGTCTGTCTTAAAATCAGGGATGTACTTCTTGAACATTTCAAAATAGAAGGAGTCTCTATCTCCATTGACACGAATAACAACAAATTTATATTTCTCTTTCGATACTTCGTAATCACAATATCTTGCATCAATAACAGCAAAACCGAGTTTCAAAAGATTATCAAAATTAATAATCGATAATATCTCTTCGCCGTTCACTAATCGCCTCCCCACAGTAAAATAATAGACTAACTATCTCTATGAACCTAAAAAAGAAAAAAAATAATCTTGTCAAGTAAAAAGTTAAGTAAAATTTGCTTATTTTTGGTTTTTTGCTTATAGACTTACTATTGATGTTCAAAAATGTTGCAATTTATGGGAAAGTTTTCAGAGTTGAAAATAATTAGTGATTTTCATTGACATTAGATAGTATATAAGAAAGAAAAAAAAGAACCATTATATTAGCATTATGAGATAGTTATATAATTATGAGAGTAGTTGATAGGATAACCTTTAAGCAAGCAATAAAAGATATCTGTAGTTCTGCCCATTATGAGTTGGATACGGGATTAGTTAAGTTACTGGAAAACAGCTATAAAGATGAAGTTAGTATTATTGCAAGAGATATATTGCAAACAATTATTGAAAATGCCCAGTTAGCAAAAGTAAATTCACAACCACTCTGTCAAGATACTGGAATTGGCATGTTTTTTATAGAAATGGGAGAAGAGATTTTAGTCGAAGGTGGAAGTGCAACCAAACTAATTAATGAAGCTTTTAGAGAGATCTATCAGGAAGAATCTTTTAGAAAATCTGTGGTTAGAGAACCACTTTTTGCCAGGAGTAATACCGGTGATAATCTGCCACCGATAATACATTGGGATTTTGTACCCGGAGATAGGATCAAGGTCTATTTTCTGCCAAAAGGAGCAGGGGCTGAGAATATGAGTCGTTTAAAGATGTTCCATCCTCTATCAGATAAAAATCAACTAATAGAATTCGTACTGGATACTGTCAGAAGAGGAGGAGGAAATCCCTGTCCACCTCTCTTGATAGGAATCGGTATTGGTGGGTCCTTTGATTATGTTCCGATATTAGCAAAAAAGGCGTTGCTAAGACCGATTATGGAAGATAATCCTGATAGCAGGTTAACGGAGCTTGAAGCAGAAATACTGACTGCCGTTAACAATCTCGGAATAGGTCCTATGGGTTTGGGTGGCAAAACAACAGCTTTAAGGGTTACTATAATCCAGTATCCATGTCATACTGCTTCATTGCCGGTTGCCATCAATTTACAGTGTCATTCCCACCGCTGTAAAATGATAATAATTTAAAGATCTATTAAAGGATAACCAATTGAGAGAAATAGCGATTACAACCCCGTTAAACGAAGAAAAAATAGCGGGTTTAAGAATTGGTGATAAAGTCTTGTTGAGCGGGATTGTTTATACTGCTCGTGACAAAGCTCATCAGAAGCTAATTGATTTATTGAATGATAACAAAGAGTTACCCTTCAACCTTAAAGATAGCATCATATACTATTGTGGACCTGTCTTTTCGGAAAAATCCGGCAAGATTATTTCTGCCGGTCCAACCACAAGTGAACGTATGGACAGATACACACTTCAACTTTTAAAAGCTGGAGTTAAGGGATTCATTGGTAAGGGTAGAAGAAGTCAAGAGGTAATAGATTTATTTAGAGAGTATCAAGCAGTTTATTTTTGTGCGGTAGGGGGAGCTGGAGTGTATCTAGCGAAAAGAATAACAAAATATAGATTATTAGCTTATCCTGAACTTGGATTAGAGGGAATATATGAACTCAGAGTTTCTGAGTTCCCATGTTATGTTGCTGTAGATTCTTTTGGGGATAAACTCTTCAGATAATTTATGATAATGTGGAGATTGATTGTATGAATAATGATTTTTTAACTTTAAATCTGGAAAACTTAGAGAGGTTTTTCCCGGATAATTTTTCAGAAGAGGAATTAGCTAAAGGTAAAACATTGCTCTTAAAGAAACTCTCTTTGGTATTACATAAGTTCTATAATGGAAAGACTGAAATAATACCTAAAGTTGGTTTGTATGGGTTTAACTGGTTCAATATCTGGTACACACCCGGTGTCTCGGCAGTTTCAACTGCAATCAGAGACGATAACGAACTCTCTTATGATTTGACTAATAGAGGTAATACCGTAGCTATCGTATCTGATTCTACGAGAGTATTAGGAGACGGTGATTGTACACCACCCGGTGGTTTAGGTGTAATGGAGGGTAAAGCTCTCTTAATGAAGATGTTGGGTGGAATTGATGCTATTCCTTTATGTATCGACAGTAGGGATGTTAAAGGTAATAACAATCCTTATAAAATGATCGATTTTGTTAAGATGGTACAACATAGTTTTGGAGCAGTAAATCTGGAGGATATCTCTCAACCCAATTGTTACAAGGTTTTAGATACTCTAAGGGAAGAATGTGATATTCCTGTCTGGCATGATGATGCTCAAGGTACTGCCTCTGTAACTTTAGCAGGACTAATCAATGCTCTCAAACTCGTTAATAAGAAAATGGGGGAGATAAAAACAGTTTTTCTCGGTGCCGGAGCATCTAATACTGCCATAGCACGAATAACAGTAACTGCAGGAGTTGATCCTCAGAAGATCATTATGTTCGATGCCAAAGGTGCTTTATCTAACAAGCGAAATGACATTGAACGAGATGAAACATTATATAGAAAATGGGAGATCTGCCTAACTACAAATCCCAACAATGTTACTGAAATCGAAAATGCTGTTAAGGATGCAGATGTTCTTATTGCTTTATCCAAACCCGGTCCAGATGCCGTAGAACCAAAATGGATCAAATCAATGAATAATAAGCCCATCGTCTTTGCCTGTGCCAATCCAATACCAGAAATATATCCATATGCAGCTAAGCAAGCAGGGGCCTATATAGTTGCTACCGGGAGGGGAGATTTCCCTAATCAGATCAATAACTCACTCGGTTTTCCTGGTATTCTAAAAGGTGCGCTGATTGTTAGAGCCAGCAAGATAACAGACGGTATGGCAATAGCAGCTGCTCAATCACTTGCAGAATATGCAGAAAAGAGAGGCATAACTCCGGAAAACATTATTCCCAAAATGACAGAAACGGATGTATTCCCTCTGGAAGCTTTAGCAGTAGCCCGAAAAGCTATCGAAGAAGGGGTCGCCGGAAGGATAATTACCGATGATGAGATATTTAAGAGAGCTGATACAGATATAAAGAAAGCAAGAGCAACCTACGACTTACTTTCAGAACAGAATATAATCCCTCGACCCGATATGCAGATTATCAAATCAGTGATCGATGAGGTGGTTAAAGAAGTCAGATCAAAGAGTTAACCTATTGAAAATTCTTATTGCTGTCTAAGGTTAGACACATATCCTTAGGGCAGGCTTTGATGCAATTCAGACAAAAAATACAGTTCAGATCTTCAATGTACTCAGCATCTGTTATATCGATATTCATCTGGCAATTGTACTCACAACAACGGCAATCATTACAAACCTCCAGATTTCGGTATATCATTGATCTTTTGATACCGAACTTTTTGCCTATAAATTGAAAACAGTTCATCAAAGCACCATAAGGGCAGAGATACCTGCACCAGAATCTCATTACAAAAATGCTACCAATAATTATGACTGCAGTTATAATGATTCCCCAAGGTGTAAAGTTTACTGAGCCGGTTGCTAACATAACCGGACAGATTTGGTAATACAGATAACCCCAGAGAAAAAAAGCAAACAGAGCAGTACCAATTAAAATCAAATATTTTCCCAGTCGCAAGCTCTTCTCAACATTGGGGGGGACTCTTTTTCTTAGTACTTTTTTTCTGAACGGATTAAGATAGTTAAGATATTCGATAACTGTTCCGAGAGGGCAAACATAACCACAAAATCTCCTGCCAATAAAAAGAGTTGATAATAAAATTATCAAACCTCCAATTATTGCAGTAATAAAGAAAAAACCAACTTCTGGATTAAGACCTCTTAAGCCAAAACATATAACAGCATAGGGACAATAACGATGTGATATGAAATTTACTGCTGTCATAACAATATAGATTGATAATAGTAGGAATATCAACTGGATAATTCTTCTCAGTATAAATTTGCTCATCATATCTCAACTTCCTCTTTGTTGCTGAATTCTTATTCTTCAAATAGCAATGGTAGTCAAGCAGAAAAGTCAGTTTGAGGAGATAATATAGTACATTAGATCTAACATACTTATGAATTGAGATTTAGTTGAAATTAAACATTTATCCGAAGCTAAGTATATCAATAAGGAATCAATAGGAAGCACACGAGTCGGCCCTATCCGACTCGTGTGCTTCCTAATGATTGATGAGAATTATAGAATTGGTAAATAAAATGAGTTATTGGATGAAATCGAAAAATAATCTGAAACACAGGAATAAGATTAAAATTTGAATAGCTTCGATTACCAGAGAAAAGTAGTTCTTGACATTATGGATAGTTGTTATCGGCATAGATACAGAGGTTTTATGGAAGAAATAAAAGAAAAAGAAGATCCTAAGCAAAAAGAAGATGAATTATTAGAAACAGAATATGATAAGGATAAGGAAATTCTTCCTAAACCGGGTAAAAGATTAAGAGTAAAAGAACGTAAAAGTAAGAAATCTAATACTGTACTTAAAAGAGGAAGGGTTTTGGAGATCTACTCAAAAAATTACTATCGAGTAAAGCTTTCTCACGAAGAAATAATCTGTCCTCTCACCGGCAGATTAAAGATAGTAGATTTCAATAACCGAAACATCGTAGTAGTAGGTGACTATGTCCGTGTAGATGTTGCCAAACATCCCCGAATTGAAGAGATAGATGATCGGAAAAATTCCTTAAAAAGATTTATAGATAAAGGAAATAAACAACTGGAAGTGTTAATAGCTTCAAATATTGATCAGGTAATTATTACCACATCCTGTTCGGAACCACCGATCAATCTGAATTTGGTTGATCGGTATCTTTGTGCGGCCCGCTTATCTGCCATCAAACCGGTCATATGTATCAATAAAATAGATATAGCAGACGATTTAGAATTGATTAAGGGTCAATGCCAGTATTACTTCAATATGCAGATTAAGGTAATCTATTGTTCTGCTGAGACAGGAGATGGGATAGAAGAATTAAAAGAAGTGATTCATCATAAAGATTCAGTTTTTTCAGGATCATCCGGAACTGGTAAATCTTCAATTATAAATAGGATTGATCCTTCCCTGAAGTTAAAAACATCTGAAATTAGTAAGGCATCTTTTAAGGGGAAACATACAACGAGTAGCAGTAGTTTAATTCCTTGGTCTTTTGGTGGATATTTAATTGACACTCCAGGTATTAAAACTTTTGGACTTCATAAAAATGAAAAGGATAGGATCCCGAGAATTTTTCCCGGGTTTGCTGATTGGACAATAGAGTGCAGGTTTAGTAATTGCCAGCATATTAGAGAAGAAGGATGCCGAGTGTTAGAAGCAAAGCATGAAGGAATACTACCAGAAGAGAGATATCAATCATATCTTAAAATATTATCATCTTTAGATTAGGATTAGGGGAAAAGTTGATGAAGAAAATAGGGATTTATACGAACGGAGTCAAAGAAAACAGAGAGTTCATAGTCGAGATGATAGACAATTACTTAAATAGTAAGGACATAGAGCTCTATACGATTTTGGAGGAAACAGTTTATCTCCCTCAATATGTAAAACAGTACCGAAAAGGAATGAATCTTGATGCTATTTTAGTGTTTGGTGGTGACGGTACCATCTTAGGAGCGGTAGATTTTGCATTGGAAAGTAGAGCACCAATATTAGGTGTAAATATGGGCAAACTCGGATTTCTCTCCGATTTTTCTATCAAAGAGTTTAAAAAATATATCGGGAAGCTGATCACCAGAGATTATCGAATTTATCAAAGAATGCTTTTGGTAGCTGAGATAAAGAAAAACAGCAGAATAATCTACCGAGGATATGCCCTCAATGACGCTGTAATCTACAAAGGGTTAGTCTCTCGCTTGATTGAAATGAGGTTTTATTGTGACGGAGATTTTGTAGTTGAGACTCGCTGTGATGGTATGATCGCTTCAACACCAACAGGTTCGACAGCTTATTCTTTATCTGCTGGCGGACCTATCCTGACCCCGGAGATGGAGGTTTTCATTGTTGCCCCTCTTTGTCCTCATGTGTTATCTGTTCGCCCGATGGTATTTCCTGCCAATGTTGAATTGCGTTTTAGAATGACCAGGGTTTTTAATGAGACAATGCTGCAATTAGATGGCAAGAATGTTCATTCACTCTTCGATGGCGATGACGTTATAGTCAAGGCGGCCCAGGAAAAGGTAAGTTTTATAACCTTAACTGGAAAGAATTTTTATCAAACTTTACGGAAGAAATTACATATGGGTAAGATATGATCAAGAGTTTACGAATTAAGAATTTTATCTTAGTCAAGGAGATCGAAGTAGAGTTTGGTAAGGGATTGAATGTACTTACTGGAGAGACCGGAGCAGGGAAATCTGTCATAGTAGGAGCTTTTGCCTTGATTTTAGGACAGAAAGGACGACCGGGTATATTTTATAACAATCAAGAACCAATATATCTGGAAGCGGAATTCGATCTTAGTCAACAAGATTCGGAAATTATTGAAGATTTAATATCGGAAGGATACTTAGATAATGAGGAAAGGTCTTTAATCATAGCTAGAGAAATACTTACCGATAATAGTTCAAGAAGTTATCTGAACGGAAAGAGAGTAACTATAGGAACTATTAAGGAGTTTCGAGATGCTCTGATTGATTTTCATAGCCAACGCGATCAGATAAAACTCTTTTCAGAACAGTATCAACTTGAGATTCTCGATACTTTTGGAAATTTGAAAACAAAGCGAAATTCCTATCGTAAGATTTATGATGATATAAGGAACAAACAGAAAAGACTGCAAGAATTAGAAACAACAGAAAGGCAGTATGCAGAGAAACAGAGGCTATATGAATATCAAATAGCTGAGTTAGAGGAGTTGGATCTTCAGATAGACGAAGAAAAAGAGTTAAAGCAAGAACTCGATTTACTTACTCATTCTGAGGATATCTTGAATTATTGTCAGGAGATACAACAACAATTTTATGAAAGTGAAAACTCCATCTTTGATCAGTTTAATATCTATACCCAACGTTTAGACAGGTTCAAAGAGGATAGTGAAAGTATTAAAAATGTGGTTTTATCTTTTAGCAGTATTCTCCAGATACTAAATGATGTTCGGAGAGAACTGAGAATTATTAAAGATGCTATTGATCTCGATGAAAACAAGATGAAACAACTGGAACAACGAATGAGTAATATCTTGCGGATAAAAAGTAAGTACAAAATGGATATTTCCCAGTTGTTATTATATCTTTCCCAGATGAAGCAGGAATTGGAGAATTATGCATCTCATACTCAGGAAATCGAGTATCTGCAAGTCGAAATAGCATCAATATCCAAGGAACTTCACGCCAAAGCTGAAGATTTATCACTTGACAGAAAAAGAGTTTCCCAGCAGTTAAGAAATATAATATTAAAAAATATTAGTCACTTGGCAATACCTGAGGGAGACTTTCAGGTGGCATTTGATGAAATTGTTATAGATGATAAGAATGAGGATGTATTGCATTGTTTAGATGCGACTGGAAAAGACAAGATTGAGTTTCTGTTTTCGGCTAATAAAGGTGTGCAATTGCAACCTTTAAAGAATGCTATTTCTGGTGGTGAGTTATCACGACTATTGCTGGTAATCAAGAAGATATTAGCAGGAAGACTTGATACTTACTCGTTGATATTCGATGAAATAGATAGTGGAATTGGTGGTAGAACAGCTAATGAATTAGGTGAATTTATCTCAGAAGTAGGTAAATATCATCAGGTTCTTTGTATTACACATCTTCCTCAGATAGCTGCTTATGCAAATGAACACTACATGATTGAAAAAAATACTGGATCAGAAAAATCCTTCATTGAAATAGCAAAATTGACTCAGGAAGAAAGAAGAGAAGAAATAGCCAGGATGTTGGCAGGCAGTAAATCAGAGACTGCGATGAAGCATGCTGAAGAGCTACTGAACAAAGATTGAAGGAGTATAACACATGATAATGTTGAGCTCGAGTTTTAAGAGATTTATAATCTTTGGTATTATTTTTATATCCATAATATTAGGGATTCGGCAATCAAATATTGGAAAAACAGGGATTGAACCAAGAGAAGTTGAGCTAAGAAGAGCAGAAAGAGTTTTTAATGATTCTTATCATTCCAGAAAGACAGTTGTGAATTTTGCTGTAAATAACTTTCCCGCAGCAGCTAAGTTATTCAATGAAGTTATCGCTTCAGAAGGTGTTTTAAACCTCTATCATGAATCGAGTAATGTAAGCATAGTGTCTGTAATTGAGATACCTGAAGAGAACTTTAACTATGTTTTATCCAGGTTTCGAGATTTACCCGGTTTACAAACAGAAAAGACAGAAACCATTGATGATATTGCTCTATCAGCTATCGATGTCACAAGTCGTATAGAACAAAACAGATATTTATTACAGCGATATCGTGAGAGATTAAACAATCCTTATTTGACTACACGAGAAATAGGGGAGATACAGGGACAGATAAGGAGCATCCAAACGGTTATTGACAGTCTTTACCAATTAGATCACATAAGAACTCAACAACTACAACAAAAGCATCTGGTTTTAGCCGTCATCAGTAGAATAGACCCACCACACACCACAGGCAGTTTAATGAAGTATATCTATTTTGCTTTGTGGACAGTTATCAGTTTCATCGTAATAACAATCATTGTTGTATTGCTTTATTTAGGAATGATATTGCTCGACAAATTATTCGTTACTCTCGGAATCAGATCTTTAAATAAAGATTCTCATTATCACTACCGATATCATAGCTATATCAACAGAAACCAGGGTTCGAGTCGTGATGGACGAATAAAGAGAAAACGAAAATATAAACCATTGGAAGAGGGCGAAAAAACAGAGTCAACTCCTCCTAATGAAGATAATAGATAGAGCTTTCGTTTTTCAGAATTATCCAGCTATAAGAGAATAGATGATCTATGCAATGATTTGGTTTACTTTTGCAGTATTATTCTTGATGATCGAGATCTACTATCCTCATTTCGTTTTCCTGAGTTTGGGGCTGGGGGCTATTTTAATTGGGTTGCTATCTATTAGATTTCCTACCAGTTTTATTCTTATTCTCATTTTTGTTGTACTCACTTTCTTGTTATATCTTTGGTTAAGGAAGATCAGTAAAAAGGTATTTGTTTACACTAGCGGTAAAACGAACGTTAATAACCTGTTAAATAAGAAGGGAATTCTTACCAAGGGTATTACAAAGAAAAAAAGTGGTTATGTTAAGATTGGAAGCAATGAATGGCCTGCTTATAGTAAAAGCGAAGAGCACATTGATAGTGGCAAAACAGTAAAAGTTATAGGTTTTGAGAAGAATAAACTGCTTGTTTCGATTAAACTTCAAGACGAATGAAATAAGGGAGTATTATAAGGCAATCACTGTTTTAAGGATATAAAAAAGGGGCATATATGCCCCTTTTTTATTTAATCATGGAATTCTATTTTCTTTCTATAAGATTATAGAAGATGTCTCTTCCTGAAAAGAGAGCTGTGGCACCTAAATGCTCTTCTATCCGAAGCAATTGATTATACTTGGCAATCCTTTCACTACGGCATAGGGAACCGGTCTTAATCTGTCCTGAATTGACAGCAACCGCTAAATCAGCAATAAAAGTATCACAGGTTTCTCCGCTGCGGTGTGAGATAACAGTAGTATATCCTGCAGATTTTGCCATCTCAATTGTTTCTAATGTTTCAGTTAGTGTACCAATTTGATTGAGTTTTATCAAAATAGAGTTAGCGCAATTCTTTTTTATACCCTCCGCTAACCTTACTTTATTGGTAACGAACAAGTCGTCTCCGACGATTTGTATTCTACTGCCTAACTTCTGATTTAATAGCTTCCAGCCATTCCAATCATCTTCAGCTAGACCGTCTTCTATAGAAATAATCGGATATTTAGCACAAAGGTTTGCATAATAATCAACCATCTCTTCAGATGTTAGACTTCTCGACTCACTTTTAAGATGATACTTTCCCTGATCGAAAAACTCCGAAGCTGCCGGATCTAATGTAATATATACATCTTCACCGGACCTGTATCCACTAGCTTCAATAGCTTTCATGATGACTTCAATTGCTTCTTCATTTGATTTTAGATTAGGAGCAAATCCACCTTCGTCACCTACCGAAGTAGAATATCCTTGTTTCTTCAAGATGCTTTTTAGAGTATGAAAAATTTCTGTATTTATCTGCAATGCTTGGCTAAAGGTCTTCGCCCCCAAAGGCATTATCATGAACTCTTGTAGGTCAACATTATTATCAGCGTGAGAGCCGCCATTAAGTATGTTTGCCATTGGTACAGGTAATCTACAAGCATTAGTGCCACCAATATATCTAAACAAGGGTGTATCGAAAACTTGTGCTGCTGCCCTGGCTGCTGCCATAGAAACACTAAGTATGGCATTTGCTCCTAGTTTCCCTTTATTTTCAGTACCATCAAGCTCGATCATTTTTTTATCAATAAAAACTTGATCTGTAACATCAAAACCTATTAATTCAGGACCTATGATCTCATTGACATTTTTAACTGCTTTGAGAACCCCTTTTCCACCATAATAATGATTATCACCGTCTCGTAATTCAACAGCTTCATAATCTCCTGTTGAAGCTCCACTTGGCACAGCTGCTCTGCCTATTATCCCGCAATCGAGATATATATCAGTTTCTATTGTTGGATTACCCCTTGAATCAAGTATTTGTCTGGCTTGTATTAAAATTATCTCTGTCATATATCTACTCCTATTAGCTATAAATTGTTTATACTTCTATTACTTCGACATTGGCTCGTGGCAAGGTAACTTTTTTGCCATCTTCCAATTCTGCTTCCAAGATACGGACCTTGGTCTCGCTTTCCACAGTAAATAACTTTTCTGGAAGAGCCGTAATTCGTCCAATTTTACCAAAGTTTGGTTGTCGAATTATTCTTATCATTCCACCAATCTCTAAAGTTGATACCTTTACTTTAACTTCTTTGAGGTCTCTTTCTTCAAACTCTAATGGTATAATGATCTCAGGTCTGATTACTCCTGCTCTGATCTGAGTCATACCATGGATCGAAGCCATATATCCCTCAAACTTTTTCAATAATTCGAATGTCTTTCTTGCCATACTAATTTTGCCGAATCCTTCAGTAACAACAATAGTTAAACCGATATTCTCATGACCAGTAATAGCTACACCGATGTCGTATCCAAGAAGTTTCTTGATATCCTGATCCTCAATTCCGGCAGTAATAATTCCTTTTACTCCAACAGTTTTTGCCTTTTCTATCAGAGCAATAGTTAACACTGCTCCCGTAACGATTATCTTGTCACGGCATTCTTCGGTAATATCTTTGTCATCAATAACTGCGTCAGGTGAGGGAATAAGCATCTTAATTTCACCATTTATTTCATGACCTAGTCCAAAAATACCTTGAACATAGGCAGATTTATTTTCAATGACTACACCTTCATTTTCGATTACATCCACAATAATACCATCAATAAACGCTTTTACCTGAATAGGAATTTTCGGTTCACGCAATAATGCCTGACCGGTATGTTGGGAGATGCTTTCCAATTCACCTTCGATAGGAGAACGGACAGAGGATTTGAAGAGCCCTAAAAATCCTTTCGTTTCGGCTAATATTTGTCCTTTCTTTAATATTTCACCCGGTTGTACCTTCATATACTGTGGTAGAAAAGATGGTAAAACACCAAGTTTATTAGCAAGTTTCAAGGGAATAACTTTACCCGGTAAAAATGTCTGTGCAACCAGATCGTTTGCTTTTACTTTATCACCCTTTTTAACTAATACTTCCCCCTTAAGGGGTAATATTCTCTCTTTTCTGAGTATAATATTTTCTGTTACGGTTAATCCCGCTGAGTATGCTTGTGCCATTTCTCCTCCTACGCTAATATTTCTTCAGGATAAGCTTTAAGTTCTTTCATCCATTTCTTGAGTAGACTTACTCGTAGAGCATTATCTGATGGTAGTTGTAATGGTCGACCTCTAGTATCGATAACAATACCGACTACTCCTCCTGTCAGATCAGCAATGACTTCTTGATTCTTTCCTTTACCGAGATCAAATCCTTTCTTCGGTTTAAGTGTCGCCTTAGCTGTCTCATCCACACCCAAAGGAATTAGTCGTAGCTCTCCAAAAGGAATATCTTCTTCGAAAACAGAACCATCAGGAAGTTCAATTTTTGCAGCTAGTACTGATTGACCGATCTTAGTTACTCCAACAGGAGCAACACTTGTTCCAAGATGAATCAAGCAATCCTTTTTGAATACTTCAGCAGCAGCTTTTTCACTTATCTCAGCCAAAACGCCCAATTGAGGCATCATAAAGATACTATCAACAGCTAGTTTAGTTATACCTTCAGGTAAGAAAGCATCTAACAACATCATAGCTGTTTGATTTCTTCTGGGAGCATGTGATAGTACTCCACCACTACCCACCAAGATATCCAAAGTCATCATGTTAACTATTGTCTCTCCTGATACCGATTGTTCAAAAGCTTCCGATATGCTACGTGTTTTCTGTGTTCCTTTGAGAGTAACAGCGAATTCCTTGTGCTGTAAGAAAGCAAGTCTCAGGGCTTCTTTGGCAATAGCTTGCTCCAGTACTAATTCTTCTAACAATTGTGGTATTGTAGTGGGTCTGATCATTTTATTTTTGATCATATTTCTTAGATCTGAGTCATCAATATCGAAGGGTACCCAACGTAAAATATTGCTTAGACCAGTTGAAGCAAGAACGTTAGAAATACTATAACTCAAGCCGAGGTTAGCACTAACAGTCCTATTAAAAACGAACTCTTCTGTAAAGACTGAAAATACGTCGGTTGTAGCACCACCGATATCAACACCCAGCACTTCTATGTTCTCAACTTTAGCAATAGTTTGCATGATATTTCCCACTGCTGCAGGAGTAGGCATTATCGGGATGTTCTTTAATTGACCTTCAATAGGACCGACAGTCCAAGTCATCAATTTACTGTATCCTGGCGCTTGAGCCATTACGTGTTCCATAAAGAGATCATGAATCTTGTCACGAGCAGGTCCCAAATTCTCTTGTTCAAGGGTTGGTCGGATATTATCAGTAATGATCAGATCAACTTTGTCGGCTAAGGTCTCTCTGACTATATCAGCAGCAGCATTGTTTCCTGCATAGATAATGGGTAACTTGTAGCTGGAGCCGAGTCTCGGTCTGGGATCAGCAGCAGCTATTAATTCTGCTAACTCAGCAACATGCTTGGTTGTTCCACCATCTACACCACCACCCAGAAGGATCATGTCAGGTCTAAGATGACGAATGCGTTCAATTTTTTCATAATTAGGTCGTTTGTCGTTGCTGGCGATTAAATCCATAACTATAGCACCAGCTCCGAGTGCAGCTCTTTCGGCGCTTTCACCGGTCATTTTAGCCACTACACCAGTTACCATCATTTGTAAGCCACCACCGGCGCTACTGGTGGATACATAAGCATCAACACCTCGATCTCCTTCTTTTGGAATGATGATCTTTTCGTTTTCAATAAAAGAGATGTTGGGATTATTATACTTAAGTCGTGCTAACTCTTCTACCTCATTAACAGCATTAAGTACACCTTTTGTAACATCATTAAGAGGTGCTTCCACAGTTGTTGGAGCTTCACCACGAACTGTCTGGCGGTACTCACCATCAACATACTCTATCAGGATTGCTTTTGTTGTAGTACTACCGCAATCTGTAGCTAGTATTCTCGTTAATTTATCGTTACTCATTCTTCCCCCTGATTTCTATTTATTCTTTCTTTTTCAAAATCTTTTTCTTAAACTCAGCAAACTTTTCTTTTCTCTTTGTCCTTTTTCGCTTTCTAAGCATCCTTTTCTTTTCCCGTTCTTCTCGATGCATTTCATCATCTAATTCGTCTATCCTTCTGATTAACAGTTCAACATATTCCCTCTGTTCTAAGAGAGCTGCAATTTCTTGATACTCTTTAGGATCAAAAAAAACCTCAGCAAAGGGAGAAATTGTGTAAAGCAATTGGCTTCCAATAAAATTCAGCGGCTTTAATGACTCAATTGCCATTATAGCTGCAGCACCAAGATGTCTCTCTGCGATAAATCTGGCACATTTTTCAATTAATTCTATTGCTCTTTCTCTGTCAATTTCTACTATCATAATACTCTTCAATCTGATTAAGCACGGGCAACGGTGAGTACATAGATATTATTTACTCGATGTTGTCTAAGTAGCTGACAGATCGAGTTTACTGTTGCACCGGTTGTAAACACATCATCAATAATCAAGATATTAACTTCATAAAGTATAAAGTTTCTGTCAATAGAAAATGCCCTGTTAACGTTCTCTTTTCTCTGCTTAGGAGTCAAATTAGCTTGACTTTCAGTGAACTTAACTCTCTTAATAACATCTGGTTTGTAATCCCAACCGAAGTGACTAGCTAGTTTTTTTGCTATAAATGCCGCTTGATTATATCCACGTTCTCTTCTTCTCGTGGGGTGTAACGGTACAGGGCATACATAATCAATTTGTGAGAAAGGATTTTTGCTGCGAAGGTATTTGATGGCATGCTCTGCCAGATATCCTGCAATATTAGTCATATCGTTGTATTTTAGCTCGTGTATTAACGTTCTAACGACATCATTATAAGGGAAAATAGAACGACATCGGTCAAAATAGACTTTTTCAGATTGGCAGAACACACAGTTCTCTTTTGTCAAAGTGTTGAGAGAACCGCATACCGGACAGCATGAATCTGGCAATAACTGCAGTTCTTTTTTACATCCTTGGCAGAGAAAATTATCATCATCTTCAATTCTGGATAAACAAGTAAAGCAAATTTTGGGAAATATCAGATCAATGAGAAGAGAGAAAGGATTGTTCGAGAGAAGCGAATATTTTGGAACCATCTTCTGATCCGCTGAAATCTTCAGCATTTCTTTCAGGGTGAGGCATCATTCCGAGGACATTACCCGTTTTATTTATTATTCCTGCTATATTTTTGATAGAACCGTTTGGGTTGAAGGAAGCAGAAATATTACCATATTTGTCAGAATACTGAAATACGATCTGCTCATTATCCTCCAACTCTTTTAATCCTTCGTTATCGATGAAGTAGTTACCCTCTTTATGTGCTATTGGAATATCAATTGTATTTCCTTTTATTAACAAGTGAGTGAAAGGGGTTTTATTATTAGAAACGGAGATATATTGGTGTTGACAGATGAACTTTAGATCTCTGTTCATCATCAAAGCGCCGGGTAAGAGACCACATTCAGTAAGTATTTGAAATCCATTACAGATACCAAGGACTAACCCCCCTCTCTGAGCGAACTTAACTACTTCGTTGATAATCGGAGAGAAACGAGCTATAATGCCACAGCGTAGATAGTCTCCGTAAGAGAACCCACCCGGCAGGATAACTATATCAGGATTCTGCAGATCTGTATCTTTATGCCAAATCAAATTTACTTTGTTGTTTCTCTTTAAGGCAATATAATAACTATCATGATCACAATTGGAGCCGGGGAAAGTAATAATGCTATATTTAACCATATCTTATCTTAGTCTTCTATATCGTAATGATATACTTCAATATTGGGATTAGCCAAAACTTTATTACAGATGATCTCCAGCTCTTCGGCAAAAGATTTCCGATCATGCCCCTCATAAGAAATTTCGATGTATTTACTAACTCTGACATCAGTTATTTTTTCATATCCAAGTGAATGGAGTGAGTGCATAACTGTTTTGCCTTGAGGATCTAGAACACTCGGCTTTAAAGTCACAAATACTTTAGCTTTCATAGTTTATTTATCCTGTGTTTCTTTTTAAAAAACGTTGTTTATTTAAGATAAAAACAAAAATATGCCTCAGAAGGCAAAAAAGAATATAGGAAGTTATCCAGAAAAGAATGGCAATATAGAAGTACTTAAAAGTCACAACAGCGGAAATGAGAAACAAAGCGAATAGAAACCGAAAATTTTTACGATATAAGGTATCCTGTTCTATTGTTAAATATTCTATCCTGCTGATCATCAGTATTGAGATTAAGAAGACAATAATCATAAAAATGTTATCATCCGGTATCTGATTCCAAGTCCGAAGACTTAAAATTACAGATGAAGAGATAAAACCGGCAGCAATAGGTATTGGTAAGCCAATAAATGAAGACTTTTTATGTATATCGTTGTTTCTTAATGAAAATCTAACTAATCTGAAACAGCCAGAGAAGACAAATATGATCGTTACTAGCGCTCCTAAAAAAGGTATACGATACAAAGAGACTTGATAAATAAGAAATGCAGGTGCAATACCAAACGCTACAAAATCAGACATTGTATCAAAAAGAGCACCAAATGGTGTTGCCGCATCTAAAATACGGGCAAATTTGCCGTCTAAAAAGTCACATATCATAGAGAACATTATCAACCAAGGAGCTAAAATAAACTCGCCTATGGATATGTAATGAATAGCAATCAATGCAGATAAAAGACTCAAACTAGTAAAAAAATTAGGTATTAAATACTTAATGCTTTTCATTCTATTGCACCAATAGCCGTAATGCCTGCTTCTACTTTTTGGCCTAATTTTACCAAAATAGAATAATCTTGAGTTAGTTGAAAGTGACAGATTCCTTTTCCCGTAATGATACCGGCAAGAACACTCTTTCTTTTCAATGCTCTCGGAAAATAATAGATGCTTTTTCCATTTAGAGTCCACTTTATTGATGAATCTTGATTTGATAGTGATAAATTATCCCTTTTATCGACACCTTCATCAGTTTTCTTATCATCCTCAATCCTTTCTCGTTCATTATCTGACGAAAACCTTATATCTGCTGGTTGATAGAAGTTCTTAAGGATTATAACGATAATCTCATTATCATGGTTCTCTATCTTAACTACTTTACCATGAATCGGTGAAAGAACTTGCTTATCCTCTGTTTCACCAACAGATTTATTAATTCTATAAATAATTATCAAGTAAAGATAATAGATAAATGCCAGTAGAGAGATGTATCGAAGAATCTGAATTGGTGAAGTCAATTCTATAATAAATACTCCGAGGACAATCAGAATTGGTATAATAGCTTTTTGATATTTGATCTTGGTTATTGAAATTAAAACTTCTGGTGGATTATAATCAGTCATTAATTAATTCCAAGCTTATTGAAAATATAGTTAATGTGTTCAGTATATCTGTTCAGGGAAAAAATCTCTTTTATATCGTTCTCAGTAAACATATCCTTCAGGAAGCTTTCTGTAAGAGCAGTTTCTCGGAAAGATTTTTCTGATTCTCTACTCTTAAAAGCTAAATCTTGTATTATTTTATATGCCTTTTCCCTGCTGTGTCCTTTTTCTATTAGCTTAAGTAAAAGTGATTGAGAAAAAAACTGTCCATCAGTGATTTCCAGATTTTCCAGCATTTTTTCAGGATAGACAACAAGATTTTCGATTAAATCTGCTGTTTTGTTCAACATATAGTCAATCAGGATAGTAGAGTCGGGCAGAATAATTCTTTCAACTGAGGAATGACTGATATCTCGTTCATGCCAGAGTGCATTATTCTCTAAAGCAGCTATTAAATTGCTTCTCAATATTCTGGCTAACCCGCATAATTGTTCACTAACAATCGGATTCTTTTTATGAGGCATTGCTGAGGAACCTTGCTGACCTTTGGTGAAATTCTCTGCAACTTCACTAACCTCAGTTCTCTGTAAATGTCTGATTTCCAAGGCAATTTTTTCAATAGTAGTCCCAATAATAGCTAAAGTTGACATATATTGAGCATAAGAGTCTCGCGAAATTACTTGAGTAGTGATATTTGCTGGTTTTAGTTCCAAGAAAGAACAAGCTTTACTCTCTACTTCCGGTTCAAGATGTGCATAATTACCAACAGCTCCTGAGATTTTTCCCACAGAGATATCTATAATAGCATGTTCCATCCTGTGTAAATTTCTTTGCATCTCATCAAACCAAAGGGCAAATTTTAAACCGAAAGTAGTGGGTTCGGCATGAATACCATGAGTTCTTCCTATACAGAGAGTATTTCTATGCTCTTTTGCCTTAATTTTGAGAATTTCCGAGAGATTGATCAAATCTCTGAGGATCATCTCTCCTGCCTGTTTAAGCTGTAATGAAGTAGCTGTATCAAGAATATCAGAAGACGTTAAACCATAATGAATCCATCTAGAAGCAGGTCCAATATTTTCCTGCAGATTATTGAGAAAAGCAATTATATCATGTTTAGTTATGTTCTCTAATTCGGTAATACGGTCTTCATCAAAATCTGCCTTTGATTCAATCTGCTGATAGTCTTCCTCAGGGATTAATCCCATCTCATAAAGTGCTTTACAAACAGCCAACTCAACATCTAACCAACACTGGTATTTATTGGACAGTTCCCAAATCTTTGACATATCAGGCAAACTATAACGCTTTATCATTTATCTTACCTCTGTATTAACCATATCTGATGCTATCGACAATAATCTCGACTAACCTGTTATTATCGACAAATAAGTTGATCCGATCCAATTGATCGTCTCTTTTATATTGAAATTGAACCCTAATTTCGCTCTCATCATCTATATACTGCAGAAGGTTAATCTGCATTTTATCGTTAAAAACAAACTCGACATTATTCAGCTCAAATCTGCCATCTCTAACGATTATTCTCGAATTATTCTTTAGGGTTTCAAGCAGATCATTGAACTTTTTTACTGTTAAGAAATCGCTTTCTGTTGGAATATCTTCCATCATTAGATCTATTCCAGCTGGTAAATTCAAGGAAACTAAAGAATCGATTTCAATGCTTAAAAAGGGAGTAGGTCGCAATCCAAAGAGACCACTGTCAAATAATGAAATATTGAGAGTTTCATGTGTTTTAATTACAAAAATGTTCTTTCTTAAGCGAAACTGACTGACCGATATTTCTGCGATACCATCCAATTGAAATCTTTCCCAGCTTTGAAGATGAGCAAGGAGTAATTCTTCTTTAGGAACTCTTCTCGGAATAAATAGGGAACAACCTGATAAAATGAGAATTAATAGTAAAGAGCTGACAATGATCCGGATTTTACTTATTAGGTAGTCTTTCTTTTCCATATCTATTTCTTAGCCACTTTCGGTTTATAGAGATTATAAAAGCCGATAGAAGCTGTTATGATCATTAGGAAACATAAGACTTGCCCCATGGTAAAATCCAAGATGACAAATCCTAATTGAGGATCAGGTTCTCTATAGAATTCGATAAAGAACCGAAAAACCCCATACAGAGCTATAAAAGTCCAAAAGACAAATCCCTCTTTTAATCTCTTAGTATAAAGAAATTGTAGAATAACAAACAACAACAAACCTTCAAAAAACGCTTGATAAAGCTGTGACGGATGCCTGGGCAGTCCATCAGAACCGGGAAAAATCATTGCCCAGGGGACATTTGTTACTCTTCCATATAACTCTGCATTAATGAAATTGCCGATCCTCCCCAATCCCAATCCTAAAGCAGCAAAAGGCACAACTGCATCAGCTAATGGGTAGAATCTGAGCCGATTTCTTTTCACAAAAAAGTATCCTAAAAGGAGAACTGCTATTGCGCCACCATGAAAAGACATTCCCCCTTCCCAAACAGCAAAGATTTTCAAAGGATGTTGCAGATATTCGGAGAGGTTATAAAAGAGTACATAACCTAATCTACCACCAATAATCACCCCTAAGAGGGTATTAAAGAGCATTGTATCATACTGCTCGTTGGTTATATTAACCTCTTTCTTTCGGAGATTTTTTTTAATAAAGATATAACCGATAACAAAAGCAATGATATAAAACAAGCCATACCACCGAACTTGCAAACTACCTATGGAAAACAAGACAGGATCTATATTAGGAAAGGAAAGAGCACTTAGCATATTATTTGTATCATCCTATTGACTTATAATAAATGGAATTAACAAAAGGTTTTTCCCCTTACTGATTTTTAAGTTGCATAATTTTTCGATACAAGATCTCAACAGCTTCATCAGTAGAGACTTCATGTTTTTCCCCATCTTTTTCGAGATGAGGTGAGAATATCTTCACTACTTGTGTTGGGGAACCGTTCAGACCAATTTCTTCAGCGGGTAGATTAAGATCATCGGCATCCCAAATAGCCAGAGGAGTTGTTTTAGCAATTCTCTTGCCGCGAAGAGAGGGCAATCGCGGGACGTTGATCTCTTTAACGACCGAAACAACGGCAGGAAGATTCATTTCCACGGTATCAAAACCATCTTCCATGAGCCGTTCTGCAGTAATAACTTGGTTCTCAATTTTATTGATCTTTCTGACAAAACAGGTCTGTGGTAAAGATAAATGGGTAGCAACACCGGGACCAACCTGAGCTGTATCTCCATCAATTGCCTGCTGACCGAAGAGGATCAAGTCATATTGAGCAATTTTATTTATTGCTGCTGCTAATGTCAGACTGGTAGCCCAAGTATCAGCACCAGCGAATCTTCTGTCTGATAAAAGAATTATTTCATCTACACCCATAGAGACAGCTTCCCTTAGAGCATTTTCAACTTGAGGTGGTCCCATACTCAAAGCAGTAACTTTCCCGCCAAACTTTTCTTTGAGTCTAATCGCCTCTTCTATTGCGTATAGATCAAAGGGGTTTATAATACTTTCAACACCTTCGCGGATAAGTGTATTATTTGTCGGATCTATCTTTATCTCAGTTGTATTTGGAACTTGTTTAATACAGACTATTAGATTCATTACATACTCCTTAAAGATCTATTTTTGATCCCGGTAAAACTCTTTTATAGTTTCAATCACAAAATCTTGCTGATCATTACTCAGTTCGGGATATATGGGAATTGAAAGAACTTTTTGAGCCAATTCTTCAGCATTAGGGCAGTCACCTATTTGACCGTTTAGATAGGCAAAACATTCTTGAAGATGTAATGGCAACGGATAGTAGATTGCGCAACCAATACCTGCTCCGGACAATCTCTCTAACAGTTTATCTCTCTGTTCTGCTATGATAGTAAATTGATTATATATTGATTTTGCTTTGGGATGAATAACTGGGAGTTTAATTTGCTTTACACCTTGTAAATGTTTGTAATAATATGTAGCATTTTCTCTTCTCAGTTCAGACCACTCTTCCAGATGCGGCAGTTTTACTGCCAGAATTGCTGCCTGAACAGAGTCAAGACGGCTGTTAAGTCCTATCCATTTATGGTAATACTTGGGATTCTCACCATGTACTCTTAATTGTCTTAAATTATTGGCTAATTCTTCATTATTTGTTAAACACATACCTCCGTCACCCATACATCCGAGATTTTTACTCGGAAAGAAAGAAAGAGTGCCGATATCACCTATAGTTCCAACCTTTACTCCATCATAAAGTGCTCCAATTCCTTGAGCATTGTCTTCAATTATAGCCAAATTGTGTCTTTTGGCAATTTCAGATATCTTATCCATTTCAGCACTTTGACCAAAGAGATGAACCGGTATGATTGCTTTTGTTTTATTTGTAATTGCCGCTTCAATAAGAGAAGGATCGATGTTAAAGGTTTCGGGCAGAATATCGACAAAGACCGGTTTGGCGCTTACTCTGGCAATAGAACTGGCAGTAGCAAAGAAAGTAAATGGAGTAGTTATAACTTCATCTCCTGGTCTGATATGCAGAGCTTGTAGAGCGAGTATTAGGGCATCAGTTCCTGATGCACATCCGATGGCATAATTAGCATCAAGATAATCCTGCATCATAAGCTCGAAAGCTTTTACTTGAGGACCTAAGATATACTGGTGAGTAGAGAAGACCTCTTCGAGTTTACAGCGGATCTTATCCATTAAAGGTTCATAGTGGGCGTTTAGATCAAGTAGAGGAACTTTCATTAATTGAGACTCCTAATTATTGTGTTAGTAGACACTTAATTGTATTTATCTAGTTAGTACTATTATAGTAGCTGTCATTGATATAATTGCGCTAATAGGGGTTAGATAATCGGTTAACCATGTCCGGGTTGCTAAAGGAATTATGATCGAATCTCCTTCATTAATTTCTTGCCCCCGATATCTAGTTTTATCACCATCCTTGGATACGATAAATATTCTCCTTTGCGAACCTGTACGACTGACTCCTCCGGATAGTGAAATGTAATATTCGGGATTTTTACCGGGGTAATATGTGAATTTACTTGGTCTGGCAACATTACCTCTAACGTATATAAAGCTCTCTTCAGGGTGTAGATAAATATTGTCTCCTGCCCGAATATAGTAATTGTGTTCTACCTGTTTCAGAATTCCATCTCGACGCAAAAAGATTTTTTCGTAATCACTATGAGAGTATTTTTTCTTAATAAGCGGCAGAAGTTCAGCAACCTGTTTTTCAGTTTCCATCTCGAAGTATTCTACATAATTAACTGAGTCGGTTACGACATATAATTTAGCAAATTCATTAGCAAAATCTACTCTGATAAGATCATCACTAAACACAAGAGGATTCTCTGAAAGGTCACCTAAGGCAAAATATCGATTAAGATCATAAATCTTAATCTGTTCGTTTCGTGTTATCTTAATCCTTTTACTTGCTGCCGGACTCAAGTCACCGGCTAATTGTAGTGATTGATATAGAGTCATGAGTGTATCAACTACATATTCACCCGGTTTGGTAACTGCTCCAAAGATATGAACAGAATATGGAATAATTGAGTAAAGATCGACATTTATCTTTGCATTAGGGAAAAATCTTCTTATCTCACTTGTAACCATTCCCTGAACATCTTTTAGAGAATGTCCTGCAACCTTAATCGGGGAAGTAATAGGATAGAGAGTAAGGTGCCCTGTAACAGTTACAGGTACAAGAATGTCCTGTGTCTGGAGACTAATGATCTGGATGGTGAATACATCACCGGGTCGGACAATATACTCTTCTGGAAAATCTACTGATTCTCTTGCAGAGAGAAATGAGATAGTAAGCAAAAAGAATGAAATAAGTAATAAGTTATTATTCTTCATAATATTTGATAACCCTATTTAAGATATCTTTTAGTTTGTGTTTTGGTTCATAAGCGATCATTTCTTTGATTTTCGTTAAGTCCGGAACTCGCCTTCTCATATCTTCAAATCCTTCCTCGTAGGCATCATCATATTTAATATACTCTATCTTGGATTTACTACCGGTCATTTTCTTTATCTTTTGAGCGAGTTCTTCTATAGTTATCTCTTCAGTACTCCCGATGTTAAATATTTGACCTTCAGCTTTCTTTTCGCTCATCAGTTTGATTATTCCGTTAACTACATCCTCTACATCTGCAAAGCATCTAGATTGTTTACCATCACCATAGATAGTTAAAGGATGATCCAAGAGAGCATTCTTAACAAATTTAGGCAGAACCATTCCGTATTGACTGGACTGTCTAGGACCGACAGTGTTGAAACACCTGACGATAACGACAGGGAGTTTCTTTTCCCGATAATAAGCCAGAGCAAGAAACTCATCAATCGCTTTAGAAGAGCTGTAACTCCATCGCGATATGTGGGTCGAGCCCAATAATCTATCATCCTCTTCTTTAAAAGGGACTTTTTCACTTTTACCGTATATTTCTGATGTTGAAGTTACGAGTACCTTTTTCTTATATTTATTGGCCAACTCCAGAACATTTTCTGTTCCGATGATATTCGTTTGCAAAGATAACAAGGGATTATCTATGATATATTTAACACCAACAGCAGCTGCTAAATGAAATACCTGATCGCAGTTCTTGATCAATTGCTCAAGAATTTTCCTATGAAGGATTGTATCAATTGTGTATATAAAGTTGCTATTTCCCTTTAAATGACTAATATTCGATAGCTTTCCAGTAGAAAGATTATCCAAAACAGATACAGTATGCCCCTGTTTCAGCAATTTTTCTGCTAAGTGTGAACCGATAAATCCGGCTCCACCCGTTATAAGTATTCTCATTATTTCTCCGTCTTTTTTTATCAAGGTTATGCAGCCAACTTTCGTTAACAATACATCATGTTATGAATTATTCTCAGCTTTTTTTGTCAATAATTTTGACCTGAAGTTTCGTGTCTCTCCAATGTTGTATCAACTTGCCTAAAGTGAAATTTTGATGATATGAATTTCGATTCCGTTCAGTCTTAGAATTGTTGAGTCAATCGGAAGATATTTCAGAACAGAGTAGAGTCTCCATTTACTGAAACTAATATCTGGAACAATAAGTAATCAATTTTGAAAAATCTTTCATAGTTGTCCATCCCTGATATTTCTTAGATTGTTAACCGGTTTGAAAATTGTTAGTTTACTTGTAATAAAGATTAGTTTTCTTTTTCTTTCTCTTTCTTTGCTTTCAACAAACTCTTCAAATCTTGCAGGTAAGTCACCAGCTCTTCCTTGTATTCATCGTTCATTGCTTTGACTTTAACTGGTGACTTGTACTTCTCGTTATATTTGATCTGGGAAAGCTTCTTTTTGACCCCTTTGATAGTAAATTTTTGGATATATAGTAAGTCCTTGATTATTTTTATTAACTCAATTTGTTCTGTTGTATAACGCCTGCTTCCCCCTTGAGTTCTATGGGGATTCAATTGCCTGAACTCCGATTCCCAATAACGCAATACATGCGGTTTTAGATCGAGCAAGTTACAAACTTCACCGATAGTGTAGTAATACTTTTTCATTTTAACAGATCTCGCATAATTTTTTTTCTCGTTAAGTTCGTTTGATCGAAATACCACAGAGAATTGTAATAATGAACAGTAAACTTGATAAGAAAACAAACAGGGCAGGATAGTTCCTCATATACCTAACATAAATAGTTTGTTCGGGATAAAGGTATAGTTTATCATTAATAACCGTCTGTTCATATAATCTTGTTCTTTGCCTGATCACTCCTCGGGGATCAACGATCATAGAGATCCCAGTATTTGCTGCTCGATATATCTGGGTTCTTGTCTCGACTGCGCGAATAACAGTCATCATCCCGTGCTGATAAGGTCCGACAGTCTTTTTAAACCAAGCATCGTTAGTAACATTGACCATAAAATCAACATCATCGGCAGCTAATTGACTTGTCAAATGAGGAAAGGCAATCTCGAAACAGATCAATGATGAAAAACGATATTTCTTATCTTCCTTCTGAACTTCAAAATGTACAAGATCCTCACCGTATTCCCAGTTTGCTTGCCCTAACTGCAGATTTCTTAGTGGTGGGATATAATCCATAAAGGGTATTCTCTCTCCTACAGGAACAAGGATTATTTTATAATAGGGTTGATGAATTCTGCCGTCTTTATAAAATAGTGTAGTTGCATTATAAAATTTGTATTCGTATTCCCCACTATCACTATCTATCTCATAATGAGGTAATCCCAAAAAGAGATCGATTCCTGTATCCCGTACCAGATTTTTCACGTAAGTGAGTGGCCTGCTAAAATTCAGGACATAATCGGGAATAGCAGACTCCGGCAGGATAATCAGATCAGGTTCCTCTTCAGCAGCTTTTAAAGTATATTCTCTGTATAAAGCTAATGTCGAATCATAGAAAGCTTCATCCCATTTAATGTATTGTGGAATGCTGACCTGAACGATAGAGGCGTTAAAGTCATCTTCTATCAACTTCAGATTATGTAGCCGATAATTTCCCCAACCAATCCAAATAGATAAAACTATTAGCAGAGTAATGATATAGAGAAGAGTCTTATGGGTAGGAAAGGAGATAAGAATTTTAAAAAGCAAGATATTGATAATCAGAATTAACAGAGAGAGCAGATAGATTCCACCGATTTCAGAGATCTGGATTAACGAAGTATAATCAGCTAATGAATAACCGAGATTGAACCACGGGAATCTTAATTCACCAAAATTCTGTAGCCATTCGAATGATAACCAACAGGTTATCAAACCAACAAATCTTAAACGAGGCAAGACCTTATAGATCCTTCCAACAACAAAGAAGAGCAGGATAAAGTAAAATCCGAAAAGGATAAAAAGCCCGATAAATCCCGGTAATGTAACTACACTTATCCAGTAAAGGGCAACCAATGTATATACAGTACTGAAAGAGAGAGCAATCTTGACAATTTTTTTCAATCTCAATGAACTTGCCTGCTGCAAGAGGAAGAGAAGCGGTAAAAAAGCAAAGAAAGCCAGAAAATTGAGTTTTAGAGGATAACGGCTTAATCCGAGCAATAGTGCAGCAAGAGCCGGTTGCCAGAATAGTCTGTCTCTGAAAAAAGTAAATATATTAGCAGGATTATTGGTATCTTTCATATGTCATTTCTGAGATTTTTATCTCTCTATCAGTAATCAAACCGATTATTCCGCTCTTTACATAGAAAGAACTCCATGGTTTATGATAGAGTAGAAATTCCTTATTAGTAGCGGGATGTGATATTTTGTTAACATCAAGACGATACTTGTTATTAAACCGATCGATTTGCCAATAGCCGGACAACTCTTCCGTAAGCTTGCCAAAATTATCGAAGATAAAGGTTGTATTCAAGCTTCTATCATAGACCGTCACGTGAGTAAAGGTACTATGCAATTGTACAGGTTCACGAAACACAAACTTACCAAACCGATAGACAATATTTTCCATTTTCTCGTCTAGAATAACTATCTCATTAGAGGTTCGGTCATAAACAAAGACCATCCCGTCATGAGAGACATCGAACAATACAGGTTCACCGATATTTTTCAAATGAAAATTCTCGATCCACATCCCGTTACTATCGAATCTCTTTATCTGCTTCTGAAAACTATCTAATGCTAACAATCTGCCATGAGGAGAGACAGTTATATCACTCAAGCGGTTGAAGTTACTGTCGGAAAACCCTAAACCACCAACAGCATTGATGTATTTGCCATCTCGATATATGCGGATCATATTAGTTTCCGGTTCCATAACGTAAAGTGAGTTATCAAGTGAAGAATAGGCGATCTTAACAGGTGTGAAGGGGAGACTTAGTGTTAAAATTTCCCGCATTTCCTGAGGAATTCTTCTGATTTGCCGATCAGCACTATAACTACAACCCCAACTACCGAGTGTTAGAATGAGAGATAGGAGAGAAATGGTAGCAATAATCAGAAATTGTCGGTTTGTTCTTACTCTCTTACAAAAAGAAAAGTTTTTGGATTTTTTTACTCTGGGACAAAGATTTTTGTACATCTAATAACCCCTAATTTCTCACACCATTTTCATACACTTAATTCTGTGACGTTGCAAAAGCCCGGATATCTCACTACCTCGTCCACTCATCTTTTCGCACCTTCTTATATCTGCGCCTCGAACATTACTATTATTATTTTATCTCTTATAAACGTTCTGTTTAGTTGCTGGAGAATTTTTTATCTTGATATCTTTCAATCGTCCCTGAATGCTAACTTTGTCCTGCCACATGATCTGTTCAAAAGAATAGGCAATGTCAATCACAGAGTTCTTTCGCAAGAAGGGAAGATAATCTCCCAGATTAAATCCGATCATATCTAAAGTGCAACCATCCTTTTTAACTCTGATCTTAAGATGATTTCTTCCGACATTATAAGGGTAACCATCGATAGTTACATTCTCGGTTCGCCAAACCGGGCGTATATTCCCCGTTCCATAGGGAGCAAATTTATTTAACCATAAGATCAGATTATCATTGATCTCGTACAACTCAATATCTTTGTCGATTTTCAGTGGTGGTATCAGCAGCTCTTTGGTTAATCGCTCTTGGGCATACAAGTGTAACTGGTTTTCAAATTTATCAAGATATTCAGCGAGGATAGTAAATCCGGCAGCATAACGATGCCCTCCAAAACTATCCAGTAAATGTTCCAAACTCCTTAGTGTCTCAAAGAGATCAAAATCCGGGATACTTCGCCCAGAACCGCTGCCGACTCCTTCATTAAAAGATATCATCAGTGTCGGACGATAGTATTTTTCAACAAGCTTAGAGGCTACGATCCCTATAACTCCGGGATGCCAGTTATCAGAAGAGACAACCAGACAGGTCGCTTCATCGAGATTCTTATATTTTTTTTCAATGATCTCACATGCTTCTTGAAAGGTTTTTTGATCTTCATTCTGACGGAGAGAATTTTCTCTTTCAATGATTTGAGCCAGCTCTATACATCTTTCCGATTCACAGCAGACCAATAATTCAACAGCCCGTAAGGCACTTCCCATTCTACCGGCAGCATTAATGCGGGGGGCGATACCAAAAATAATATCAGAAGTTGTGAGTTCTTTGTGTGAAAGACCGGCTATATCTATCAGTGAGTTGATACCTTTGTTCTTTTTCTGGATCAAACGGTTCAACCCTAAACCGGCAAATATTCTGTTTTCATCGGTTAACGGTACAATATCGGCAATTGTGCCGAGAGCAACTAAGTCAAGAAACCGGTGAATCTCTTCCGGAGTATCTTTACCCAATTCCCGATATACTCCAATAAGTAGTTTATAGGCAACTCCAACACCGGCAAGTTCTTTAAAGGGATACTGACAATTGGGTAGTTTCGGATTAATGATAGCAAAAGCAGCAGGGATGTCTTCTTTGGGGTTGTGATGATCTGTTATGATAATCTCCATCCCGTATCTGTTGATTTGTTCTACCTCTTCAACTGCATTAATACCGCAATCGACACTGATGATCAATTTCGTTCCATCATTGTATATCTGCTCAATGCCGGAAAGAGATAACCCATAACCATCTACCATTCTGTGAGGGATGTAAAAGTTGACTATCCCTCCGAGTCTTTTCAGACCTAGAAAAAGTAATGCTGTCGAGGTGGTCCCATCAACATCATAATCACCATAGATCGTAATTTGTTCTTTATCATTGATTGCCTTGATGACTCGAGATACTGCTTTACCCATATCATTAAATAACTTCGGATCGTATGTATTATCTAATGAGGGTTCGAAAAAGGTCTCTATTATCTCAATATCAGTCATACCTCGCTGAACTAATAATCCGGCTATAACTGAAGGGCACTTGAAGTGCTGTATTATAGCTAGCTTTTGAGCTTTTTGTTCTTCTGTTAACGGCTCAGTTGTTTTCCATCTTTTTCCCATTTTTTTCCTATCTATCTTGTTTATTTTAATAACAATTAGATCTAATCACCACAAAATCGATGTTAGATATCAGTAGTTAAGCATCTTTAAATTCTTAACGACACTCCACTACATAATGATACTTTTTTTTGTTCTCTGGAGTTGTAAAGCATTAAATTATCGGATAGATATCTGAGGTTTTCTCAAGTTAGCTGCTATCCGTTTATAACGAACTGAAGAGACTCTTCAATAATGTTTCTATAGCCGAACAGACCAATCCTATATATAAGATATTTCTATTGTCCCTTTTTTCTCTCTTCTACCATTAGGGAGCACACGAGTCGGATACGGCCGACTCGTGTGCTCCCTAATGGTTGAAGGTAGTTTCTAACTAGTTGAAAGCAATTTTTTTTTGATTATCTTAACAGTTTATTCATGATTGATTCTGCTGATGTCTTCTAATCACAGTCAGATTGTCTGACAGAGCAACACTAGCATCTTACCTGTGAACCTCTTGCATTAAATTTTACAATGAAATAGAGCGACCACCGGTCGCCCTACATTGCATTTTTCCTTATGACATTTTCACCATTCCACCATTCCACTCTTTTATTCGTGTTTATTATTTTCTATTCGCATGTATTAGTGGACAATGTTTTAGCTGCTTTTGATACCTATATTTCTTGACAAAACTATATTAGAAAGCAAAAGAATATCTTATGGAAACCATAGAACAATTATAAGGACTGGAGATTAAGGGGTTCGGGCTGTAATGGATAAGCTTTCTTTCTATATGAAATACGGTAGAGCAGTGATTTTAATATTACTCTGCTTCTTTCTCTGGTTATTATTGAGCAGAGAAGTACATTTTCTCTCCTTGTTGGCAGGATTGTTGTTTTCTGTTTTAGCTGCCCTCTATTCTTACTCGGTCTTTTTTGAGAAAGAGCATTTCTATCGGAGTGATTTATTAATTAGGGTTGAGTTCGTAATAATCTATGTCTTTTTTTTAATAATTCAGAGCTATCTGGCCAGCTTCGAGCTGATCTATCGGATGATAAGTGGCAGGTATAATCCGGGTATAGTAAGAATAAGAATTAGACTCCGATCGAGTATTGGCAAAGCATTTTTGGCAAATACTATTTCCATGATCCCCGGGACTCTGTCTATCTGGTTAAATAGCAGCCATATCTTTGTTCATTGGTTTGATAAGAAGAGTGACCATAACATCGAAGCGGGAAGAATAATTAAGCAAGATTTTGAACGGATATTACAGAGGATTTTCGGATGAGTTGGGTTCTTTATGTCTTGCTCTTGATGATACCACCGGTTTTATATCGTTTGATAAGAGGACCATTATTAGAGGACAGATTATTGGCTTTGAATGTCATAGCTGTCTTGATAATACTCATTATGTCTTATCATTCATTGATATATGGTCAGAGTTTTTATCTTGATATCGCTTTAGTTTATGCCCTACTCTCTTTTTCAGAGATATTGGCGATCATTAAATTCAGTCATATTTATGTACCTGTATCGGATAAAAGAAGTTTAAGTTTAGAGTCAGAGGAATAGGGGGGGGATGGTGATAGCTTATTTCTTTATAGTTATTGGGTTGATCATAATGTTTTTTGGTATCTTGGGAATGATCATACTGCCAAACTTTCTATTAAGAATCCATTCCTCAACAAAGTGTGGAGTTACCGGAGCAATAAATATTCTTATCGGGTTTATGTTTTATTCTTTGGAACTCGATTTTTTATTGAGAATGGGCTTGATCATGATCTTTCTCTTTTTTACAGCTCCAATTATAGCACATTCCTTGGCAGTTTTTCATCTGCAGGGAAGAAATATTGATCAGGAGGATCAAGAATGAGTTATAGTCTGAGTTTTATTCATATTTTTATGTTATTAGCAACTATCTTTGTCGTGTTTTCTAAGAAGCTGCTGCATTCTTTGATCTTTCTTTCACTATTTAGTATGCTTTTAGCATTGAAATATCTAACTTTAAGAGCACCCGATGTTGCTATAACAGAAGCTGCTTTGGGTACGGGATTGGCAACAGTTGTATATCTGGTAGCAATAAAGAAAACGAGGAGAAGATAGATGGTAAAACTGCTTTCATATTTCAATGAAGAAGACATTCTTGAATTTCAGGAATATGACGATACAAAAGTTAACCGGGCTTTAATAGATCATTGTTTAGAAGATCAAGACCAAGAGATCAAAGCAAAAGCTTTTAGTTTACTTGGAGTGAAGAAAAACGGCAAGAATCTTGATTTAACTAAAGGTTTTGCATTAACTCATATCAGACTTGACGCAGTAGATGATATAAAAATCGCTATCGGAGTTTTTGGAGAGAAGATCAAATTCCCTAAGAATAAAGAGTTACTGGCGTTGTTTTGTATTATAATACCCGAGAATAAATGTCAGACATATCTGAGTTTAATGGCTCATTTAACCCGTCTTTTATCGAGTAAAGGAGCAGCTAAAGTATTTAGACCGGGAAATAAAAAAGGGATCATCGAATTTATCAGAGATTTTGAAGAGTATTAAGGAGAGCTTATGTATGTAATGATCATAATCCTTAAAGATGAATCTCTGGTGAAAAAAATACTCTCTCTCTTGATCGAGTTCGAACTTTTTCAATCGACAGTTGTGGATGGAGAATCAATTGAGAATATAGCAGCTAGAAAAATACCACTCTTTTCAGATTTTAATCTCCTTTTTGGGAGGGAGTCGGTCTATAATCGCACTATTATCTGCTACGTTCCCGATGGAGAGACAGTTGAAAGGTTCATTAAAGTCTGTAGAGATGAAGAGATCGATTTTGAAAATAAAGATATAGGATGTCTATTCACAATTCCTTGTAATCTTTTTCTTGGACAAAACCCCCAATAACAGAACCCAAATGATAAAATAATGATTGATATAAGAGATTCGGAAATATTAAAGACTACAATCAGTAAGTTATTTCCCTTTATTATTGTCTTTAGTTTCTTCCTTTTCTCTTACGGTCCGATAAGTCCCGGAGGTGGTTTTCAGGCAGGTGTTATATTTGGGACTATCATCATTATCTTCGAAATGTGTTATGAAAAGAAAATACTTAGTGACTTCTTTTATACAATTTTCGAGTATTGTGGGGTAATTCTGATCATATTGACAATGTTAGTCGGTTTAAAGATCAGTGGCTACCTTTTTGGAGGGTTGTATTTTATTAACACTGGTTCGCTTATCTTTGCCAACTTCTTTCTTTGGTTACTCAATTTTGCTATCTTTATTGAAGTATCTGCTTCAATTATTCTGATCTTCCGTAACTTCATTGAATGGAGGGAAGATGAGGAGTAAGACAAAGCTTCTTGTAGGGCTCTTTTTAACGGTCATTTTTATATACTTTTATATCTATTTGAATATGGTGGAGCTGATCTTTCATTCCGAAGTAATAGACTTTGCCGAGATGACGAGGATCATGAACATTAAGAATATAGTAACGGCAATATACTTAGGACCTCGTTTATTTGATACGTTTTTGGAAGTTATGGTAGTAGTAATGACTGTTTTGGGAATGAAATTTATCAGAGACAAAATATGATTCTCCTGATATTGATAATAGCTGTTTATGGTTTGATTGTTTCTGACAATCTAATAAAAAAGATTATGTGTCTTAATATTATTGAGAGTACTGTAATACTCACTTTCTTAACAACCGGTTATCAGGAAAGAGCAGTCGCTCCGATTATTACCGACACTGTAGCTAATTATGTTGATCCGATACCACAAGCGCTTATGCTGACGGCAATAGTTATCGGAGTTTGTTTTAACTCACTGGCTATAGCTATTACAGTTAAAGTATTCTATAAGTATCATACAATAGAGGTTTCTCAGCTCCATGAACGTTAAATTTTTCTTGATTCTTTTCCCTCTAATTCCTCTGATCTTGATAGCAATATCACTATCAGCTAAATACTTGTTCAAAAGAGATATCTCATCTGTTATGATCTTGGTCAATGCAGTGCTGCAACTAATGACAGGATTATATCTAGTTACCTATTTCAGAGGGTATGATGGTTTATATTCCGTGTCCCTGAGTGAATGGAAGCATGCTATAGAGTTTTCTTTTGATCAATACCGTGTTTTCTTTTTGATAGCTTTTCTTATTCCTTCTTTCTTCACGATCTTTCACTATAGAAAGTTCACTGATTTTAATATTCGCTCTATCTTTCTATTCTACATGGCAGGATGCAGTGGTATTATTGTAACGGGTGACATTTTCAATTTCTACATCTTTTATGAAGTAATGATCATGGCTGCTTATGTATTAATATCTGTTAGCAAAAAGTACTACGCATCAATCAAATACATGATATTCGGAGCAGCCAGTTCAGCAATTTTCTTAGCCGGGATAATTCTGCTCTATGCTTCCGGCAGTTATTTTAGTTATTCTTTTCTCTTTCAATTAGGGGAATACAATCCGAATAATATCCACTTTGTATTTCTTCTTTTCAGTATTGCCTTCTTTATCAAAGCAGCGTTCTTTCCGGTGTCAGGGTGGGTAGCAACCTGTCATTCAGCTACTAATTCTGTTGTATCAGCTTTTTTGAGTTCTTTCACTATCTTTTCAGGAATCTTTGGTCTGTTGTATTTTGTTATCTTGCCGGCACAGAGTCTTGGTTACGATAATTTTTTGACCTTTATTAAGATATTATCGATTCTTACAATGCTGATACCAGCACTGATACTATTCTTCGAGCCCGACTTTAAGAGATGTATTGCTGGCAGCACTGTCTTCACTATTGGTTTTATAGGGTTATTACTGGCAAGTGGTGCTTATTACCTGGCTCTTTTCTATTTAATCGTGCATGCTGTCTATAAATCATATATGTTTCTCGTTTACGATGATCTGTTGATAAATAAGTTCACTGTTTACGGAAATTATAGGACTATACTACTTATTTTTGTGTCTATTATCTTTACTGTGGGATTTTTCCCTTCAATCCCCTATTTCATTAAATACAACTTCATGGTGCAAAGCAATTTCTATAAGTTAATAACATATATGGCAATGGCATTGATGTTGGGGAGTTTTCTTAAATTCCGATATATGGCAACAACTAAGATCAAGATAAATAGACTATTCTATATTTTCTTTCCTTTGCTTATTATCTTGCTTTATCTGATCAATCCCTTTCCCTATATTAATGCTGGGTATTTTTTAGGCATAGATCTCTTGATGATATTACTGATGGTTTTGATTGCAAAAACTGTATATAATCGTCTTAAGTTCTTATCGTGTCTCGATACAAAATTCCTCTATATCAACATGAATTATGAGCTGTTGTATATAGTGGTCTTGATCGTTACTCAGATATTGGTACTGGGATTAAATAACTGAGATAGTTTCCTGTCCGACAATTTTTGCATTACCTGCAATATAGATACGCTCTCTGTTTCTCATTTCCAGATAAAGAATACCGCCACGAGGGGAGATCTGCTTAGCGACCATCTTCTTTTTACCCAATATTGCGGACCAATATGGACCTAAAAGAGTATGTGCCGAACCGGTAACAGGATCTTCCATAATACCAGCCCAAGGATCAAAAAATCTCGATACGAAGTCAAGTTCAGGATTATCAGCAGTGGCAGTTACCGTAATCCCTTTTGCTTCTGAAGGATTAATTGCTTTTAATAACGGATAATTAGGGCAGATTTCTGCAACTTTTCTTTCAGATTGAAGTTGGATCAGGATATAGCCTGTCAGCTTACCAATTACACATGAAACATAGCTATCAATACCCATAGCCATAAACAGCTTATCTGGCAGTTTATATTCAACGGGAATATCGAGGGGAAAATCAAGGATAAATCTATGTCCCTCTCTCATTACTCTCAATAAACCACTAAGAGAATGAAAAACGACGCTGGACTTAAATAATTGCTTCTTATAGAGAAAAGCTGCTGCCGCTAAAGTAGCATGTCCGCAAAGTGGTACTTCCAGGACAGGGGTAAACCAACGAATTTTATACTCGTTTTTTTTATGTGGCAAGGGAAAGATAAAAGCAGTTTCCGATAGACTCATTCTGCTGGCAATCTCTTGCATTATAGTAGCTGGTAATTCTTCAGCAGTAATTACTACTCCGGCTGGGTTACCCTCTGAGTTTGTTCCGGTAAATGAGTTTATAATGTGAACATCGTAGATCAATTTTCTGTTTCCTCAACAGGGTAATACCAATGGTTAGAGTAGAGCATACTTGTTATATTGGTCATTCTCTTTAAAAGGAATCTTACGGCAGCAGTAGATTTCATTTCTTTTAAAAACCATTGTTTGCTGTCTTCGTCAAAATGAAACCATCTTTCAATGGTCAGCTCTCTAACTAAGGGGGGTGTTTTATCCATATCAAACATATTGTAGATCGGAGCACCACTGTTTTCTTCTAACCAAACCGAACCGGTAAAAGTTATCTCTTTTTTATCTTCATCATGAGTAGTGTACTTTATCTCATATTCTCTACAATTGTATCCATTAATCTCTTTCCTGATATCTGTCTCAATGACTTGTAGATTCTTTCCAATTTCAGTGAAAAAAATCCCCTCTCTCTTAGGAGAAAGGTCTCTTTCCAATAACCCCTTAACCATTTTATCATTGTCTGGATGGTTAGAATCCTCACCTTCAATTGCTTGTTCTAAAATAAAGCTAACTATCTCACCTTCATCGTTAAGCTGGTGTGAGATCATTACATCGCTACTTTGGAGGATCTTGCCAGATTTATCATCAGTAGTGACCATCTGATGATGTGTTATCCCCGGAACTATGTTATAATTGGCTTCTACTATTGCTCTTGCTTTCTCCCAAAGAACTATAGTATTGTCTGACCAAAGTAAGGAGAAAGATATTGTGAAAAGCATTAGTAATAAAATTGTTACTTGTTTGTTCATAAAAGCTCCAGTTTAACACTTATTTGATTTAAATGTTACCACTGTTTGAGATAGATCTTTTTGGCAAGGTTTTTTGAGATAGATCTTAGTGAAAAAATATTGCCTAGAATTGGTGTTCGGAAATCATATGGAAAAGCATCAAACAATTTGAGGTCACTAATGAAACAAAGTATAGTGATAAAAGAGATAAGAGATTATCTCAAACTAAAGAGTGACAAGAAACTGATCGAGAAATATTCTAAGTTTTTTAAGGAAGGATATGATTCTTATGGAATCTGTACAGAAGTGTTTAATTCATTACTTAAGACTATGCTTGATAAGTATATTCTGATTAGTGATTTGGATGAGGTGTTGTCTCTTGGTAATGAACTTTTTGCTTCTGGCAAATATGAAGAGGGGAGTTTAGCTATATCTTTTATTTCAGCATTAAGAAAGAGAGAAAGTAAATTAGCCAAGAAAAAACCTTATCCTAATTCTCAATTGCTATTAGAATTTGATCGTAAAGTATTTCATCAACTTCAAATCTGGTTCGATAAGTGGATATTAAATTGGGCTCATACAGACATTACCTGTTCTGAGTTACTAGGGAAAATGCTGATCGATAATAACATCACTATCAAGGATTTTTCACAGTGGAAAAAATCAAGCTCTAAATGGACAAGACGAGCAGTTCCAGTGAGTATGATAGCGCTATTAAAAGTTCAGAAAGATTTATCACCATTGTTGAATTATATTGATATTATGATGATGGATACTGAAAGACCTGTACAACAGGGATTGGGTTGGTTTCTCAGAGAAGCATGGAAAAAACAACCGGCAACGGTTGAGAAGTTCCTCCTCAAATGGAAAAAGACTGCTCCTCGCTTAATATTTCAGTATGCTTCAGAAAAGATGGATAAGGAACAGAGAGAGAAGTTTCGTAGAAGCAAGAAAAAACTTGCTTAATATCAAGGGTGAAAAAGTATACTTCAAAAAAAATATAGGAGTCATAGAATGGATAAAGAGCAATTCCTTGGCCTGATTGATCTGGCTATTCATAGGGAAATAGAGGCATTTGAGTTTTACAGCAAAGTTGCAGCTTCTTTCGAGAACAGAGGATTAACCACGATTTTTAGTGAATTGGCAGCAGAAGAGCAGGGACACCGTAATCTGTTGGAGTCTTTTCGTGCCAATCCGGAAAAGCACTTTGAGATCAAGGCACCGGAACACGATTTCAAATTAGCCGAAGAGACTGAATTACCTCCACTATCAATTGATATGAAACCAGCAGATGCCTTTGCCTTAGCAATGAAGAAGGAACAGCAGGCAGCAGAATTTTATCAAGACTTAGCAAAACGAACTATAGATGAACAGGTCAAAGATATGTGCTATAATCTTGCCAATATGGAGCTTAAACACAAGCAGAAGATAGAGAATGCGTTTGTTGATGTGGCTTATGTTGAATCATTCTAAAAATAAAGTATAGATCGAGAGGATGGGACTGGTGTCTCGGCTGGTCTGCAAAACCAGTAGCGGGCGGATAAAACCGTCTGTGGCAGGTTCGATTCCTGCCCTCTCAGCCATTTTAATACATGAAATTTAAAATATAAGGAGGAGGAGATGAAGGTAGTATCACATAAAGAAGTTACCTTAGAAGACGTTAATGTCGAAGGAGCTAAAGGTACAAAAATCCGCTGGTTGATTTCGCAAAAGGATAGTGCCCCTAATTTTGCCCTGAGATTATTTGAGGTGGAAGTAGGTGGCTTTACACCCTATCACTCACACAGTTTTGAACATGAGGTTTATGTTCTTGAAGGAGAAGGGGTCTTTGTTACAGAGGAGAAGGAATATCCATTCAAAAAAGACGATGTTATATATGCAGACCCTGATATGAAACATCAGTTCCGTAATGCAGGTCAAACCACTTTGAAATTCCTTTGTGCTGTTCCGATTGATTACCCAAAACCAAAACAGGAAGAAGAAAAACCATATAAAACTGTCAATCCCTTTGCAGCCGGTAAAGTAAATAATTGCTAAACTGAAAGTAATAAGTATTAAACTATTTTATAATAACAGGAGTTGAGTATGGAGAAAGAACTACGCAAATTTTTCACTGATCTAGTAGAGGCACCCAGTCCTTCAGGATTTGAACAACCGGCACAGGACGTTTACCGTCGTTTTGTTAAGAAATATACCAATGACATCAAAACTGACGTACATGGCAATGTAATCGCTTTACGTAAAGGAAAAGGTAAATTGAAAACCATGATCTGTGGTCATGTTGATGAAATCGGTTTTATGGTGAATTATATCGATAACGAAGGTTTTGTTTATGTCAGACCGGTTGGTGGTATTGATGCCAATCTTTTACCCGGTTTAAGAGTAAATATCTACGGAGCAAAAGGGATAGTACGTGGTATTTTTGGTAAGAAAGCAATACATCTAATGTCTGATGAGGATTTGAAAAAAGGAACCAAGCTTTCCGATTTATGGATTGATATCGGTGCACCAAATAAAAAAGAAGCAGAGAAAAGAATTGAAGTTGGAGATATTGTGACCTTCTCACCTGGTTTGGAAACGCTCCATAAAGATGTAATCACAACAAAAGCAACTGACAATAAAGTTGGTGTCTTTGTTGCTGGAGCTATTTTACATTATTTAGCCCAAGAGGATATAGTAACTAACCTCTATTCTGTTTCTGCAGTTCAGGAAGAGATTGGAATGCGGGGTGCAAGAACAAGTGCCTTTGGTATAGATCCGGATGTGGGTATAGCAATCGATGTCACAACTAGTTCAGATCATCCCGATACCGACAAAAAGAAGATCGGTGATATTGCTATAGGTAAAGGACCGGTAATTGCAGTAGGACCAAATATCAATCCCAAGGTCTTTGATCTTTTAAAAGAGGCAGCTAAAAAGGAAAAGATAAAATTCCAGATCGAAGTGGAGTCAAGAGCTACGGGAACAGATGCCAATGCAATTCAGGTGACCAGAGCTGGTGTTGCTACCGGTCTGGTCTGTATTCCAAACCGTTATATGCATTCTCCCAATGAAGTAATATCTCTGAAAGATCTTGATGATACGGCAAAACTAATAGCCGGTTTCATAAGATTGATCAATGATAAAACCAACTTTATACCGGGTGGTAAATAAAACTGCATCCATAAGATAAAGAATGATTAAGGTTGAAGGACTAACTAAGATATTCAAGAAGAAAAACGGAAGCAGCTTTCGGGCTGTCGACAATTTTTCTTTCGTTGCTGAAAAGGGACAAATCGTATCTCTGCTGGGAGTTAACGGAGCCGGTAAAACGACGATGTTGAGGATGCTCTCCACAGTTTTACAGGCAGATGAGGGAGATGCATTACTTGAAGGATATAGTATTAGAGATAATCCTGACAAAGTAAGAAACGTTATTGGTTTCTTGTCAGGAGATACAGGATTGTATAACCGTTTAACTCCCCGAGAGATCATTACTTACTTTGGCAAACTCTATGATGTTCCTTTGAATGATATCAAAAGCCGAATTGCCGAAATGGCGGAACTTCTTGATATGCATGACTTTTTAGACCGGAAAGTAGATGTTCTTTCAACTGGTATGAAGCAAAAAGTATCTATCTGCCGCTCTATCATTCATAATCCACCAATCATGATCTTCGATGAACCGACTGCAGGACTTGATATTCTAACTGCAAGAACAATCGTATCTTTTATCTATAAATGTAAAGAAGAGGGGAAGTGTATCCTATTTTCGACCCATATTATGCGAGAAGCCGAACGTATTGCAGATAAAATTGAATTGATCCATCAAGGTCGACTATTAGCTGAAGGTACAATAGAAAACATGCGAGAGAAGACGGGATTAACTGATCTTGATGATATCTTCGTACATTATGTCAATGCATCCAAAATTCTCGATGAAGAGGTTAAAGCAGATGAGTATTAAAAAGATCTTTATTGTCTATCGTAAAGAGATGCTTGACCTTTTCAGAGATAGAAGAACAATAATTTCATCAATAGTAATACCGATCATCCTATACCCTGTCCTTATGATAGGTTTCAATACTCTGTTATCTCGCCAAACGGTTAAACTACATGAACAAGAAGTCATAATCTATATTATTGATAATGCTCAAGATGAATACTCTCAATTGGTTTATGATAAACTTGAAGAGACACCAAGATTGCAGATATTGCAACCAGTAGAGAGTTATGAACAACTTTTTAATGAGAAACTCATCCAAGCACTAGTAACTCTTGATTCTGAAGATATTAGTGATGACTTTACATATCTAAATGCAAAGATAACCTATAACCGAGTAGATGAAAAGAGTGAACTGGCTTATAGTATAATAAGCAGGGTTTTGAGAGACCTTGAGAAAGATATGATCGGCAGTAGACTACGAGCCATCAATATCTCAGAAGATATTCTTAAAGTGATTGAAATAGAAGCAGAAGATGTAGCGACTGAACAACAAACTTTAGGAATGATATTAGCTCGTATTCTACCTTACTTTCTTATTTTGATATCAATTAGTGGAGCATCAGTAGCAGCTGTTGATCTTGTAGCTGGCGAAAAGGAGAGAGGAACGCTGGAAACGATACTGGTTAGTGCAGCCAAAAGAAGCGAATTAGTACTCGGTAAGTTTTCTGCAGTTATTAGTATTTCTTTAATCACTGTTTTGTTGAATTTAGCGAGTATCTTCTTTTCTTTTCGTCATCTTGTATCTCAAGCTGCTCAGACTGTGGCTATCCAAATACCTTTTGGCAGTCTCTTCCTTATTCTTATACTAATGGTTCCCATGATCATTTTCTTTGCCGCAATAGTCTTCTCATTTTCTACTTATTCACGCAACATGAAAGAGAGCTATAGCTATACCCAACCATTGATGATAGTAGCAATGCTCTTATCTCTTGTTAGTGCTTTGCCGGCAATAGATACTACTTTTGGGATGACATTGATTCCAGTGATCAATGTATCTCTCATGATAAAAGAGATCATGCTCGGAGATCTAAATATTGCTCTTTATCTATCTACCTTAATATCGACTTGTATCTTGGTAGTTTTAGCCGTTGCTTTCTCTATAAGATTATTTTATAAAGAAGAGGTTTTGTTTAGAACAACAGAAGATTCTCTTATCACAGGCGGGAAAAAAGGGGGTTGGAAAGTACTCTCACCTGGCTTTGCCATGCTATTCTTTATTGTTATTCTGTTACTATTTTATTATGTTGGCTTGAGTTGGCAAATTCGAGATTTAGAACAGGGACTGATCAGAACTTTAATTTTCCTAGTATTCCTTCCTATTCTCATTGTCATAAGGTTCGGAAAGCTTGATATGAAAGAAACTTTGAGTATAAGAGGAACAAAACCACTAAATTATATCACAATTCTTCTCATATCAATTCCCATTTTTATCTTAGTTAATCTCCTTGCTCAAATCATCAATATCATCTATCCTTTTCCTGAACACTACCTCGAGAGTTTTCAGCAGCTATTTTTCCTTGAGGGGAGAACATTTTGGTATTCATTATTTGTGATTGCTCTATTACCAGGTATAACTGAAGAAGTGATGTTTCGAGGATATTTTATCAAAGCATTTCGTGAGAAAGGGGTCTGGAACAGTATATTAGCCAGCGGAATACTTTTTGCTGTGTTACATCTAGATATGTTTAGATTCATTCCGGTAGCTATACTTGGATTCTGGCTTGGATATACTCTCTTAAGGACAAGAAGCATCTTTATTCCTATTTTAGCCCATACTGCCAATAATGCACTTGCTCTTATAGTCGCCAGATATGGAGATTATATTCCCGGTATCCAGTACATAATTAAAGATGATATGATTACTTGGTGGACTGCTGTTCCTGCAGTTATCATTCTTATTTTGATTTTCAAGGTATTTAATAAAACGAACGATCCGCTGTCTTTAAAGGAACAACCTATTTAGAAACTAAACTACAAGCCGCCTTTTAAGAAATATCTGGACAGCATAGCTGATAACACTACCTTAAGATTATATTGAGGTAGAGCAGATGGTTAGTGAAAATACCAATTTTTTTCATACTGAGGGTATCTTGTTGAAGAGACAGCCCTATAAGGAAAACTCTGTTCTTTGTCGGTGCTTGACTAAAGATTTTGGTATTATCAGTATCATTGCTTCAGGAGTATATAAAGAAAAGAGTAGCTTAACAGGTATTTTGGAACCCTTTTCTCAGGTTCAAATGGAGTTATATAAAACACAGAAAACTCAAATATATACACTCCGCTCTGCTAATATAGTTAAATCATATCTTTATGGAGTAGATTATCAGAACACACTACTTGTCAATGCGGCGGGAGAATTACTATTGCAATGTGAGTTTCTGATTGGAGAAAGCATAGATTTTTATGAGTTGTTAGTTGATTTTCTTAACTACCTAACAAAATCCGAATATCATTACTTTCTGATATTTTCAAGATTTGTTCTGAAGTTTTTTTCTCTTCTGGGGATATCTATAGAGATGTGTTGCAGTAATTGCATGACAAAAGAGTTTACCTATTTTTATCCACAACAAGACGGTTTTTTATGTGCAAACTGTTACAAACCACTTCAATACAAGAGTCTTATTCAACTAAAACAGGAAACCTCTTATGCTTTGTGTAATATCTACAGTTTGAAACAGACTAAAGAAAAAACTATTTCCCAAGAGATTATTGATGAGATCAAGAATGTTTTCTTGATTCATTTGAGTAACCATTATAACAAGAAATTTCATCTGAATAGCTTATCTGACTATAAATAGTTGCTTTATGGAAATAATCATCAGCCATACAAATTGTGATTTTGACGGGTTTGCTTCTATGTTAGCAGCTTCACTTCTTTATCCAGAGGCAAAACTCTGTTTGACCGGATCAGTAGAGGTTAATTTGAAAAGCTTCTTAGAACGTTATCATAACAAATTTGATCTCTTAAAGGAAAAAAACGTCAATCCGGAAGAAGTGACAAAGATTATCTCAGTTGATAATAGAGATGTAACCAGGATGAGTAAGTTTGGTCAATATCTAACCGAAAGTGAACAGAAGCGGAAGAGAGTAACTGTAATATGTTATGATCATCACCCTGATTCTCAAACAGATATAATTGGCGATTATATGCATTTTGACAATACAGGTGCTTGTACAACCATAATGCTGGATTTCTTAAAAAATGCCGGCATTCAGATCAGTCCCTTTTATGCCTCAATATTTGCTTTGGGAATCTATGAAGATACAGGGAATTTTACTAATGCTAATATTACTGCAAAAGATTTTGCAGCAGTATCATATCTGTTCTCCTTAGGAGCTTCTCTCAATCTCATTCGTGAATTCTTGCCAAAGGAGTTTACAGCCAGACAGTTGGAATTAATCAATCATATGTTAGCTATCTGTGAAACTATATCAATCAAAGGTATTGAGATCTCTTTCATTGAGATAGAGACAGAAGGATTTCAGGATGATATTGCGTATCTTCTACAGACAGTAAAGGCGAGCCGAAATCTTAAACTTATCTTTTGTATTTGCTATCGTGAAGACAAAGTACAGGTTATTGCCAGAAATGATTATGATTTTATTTACTTAGACAGATTAATGCAATCAATGGGTGGTGGTGGTCATAAATCTGCAGCTTTTGCTTCGATGATAAGAGAAGATGGTCAAAATGTGAAGAAATCTATCATCGAGTTAGTGGAGAATCAGGTCTTAGATTATGGTACTGCAGGAGATATTATGACTGTCCCGGTTGACATTGTAAAAACGGAAATGACGGTATATGAAGCCCGAGATTTTCTTTTGAACAAAAATTACAGCACTCTAGTCATTGGTGATAAAGGAAAGATTCAAGGGGTATTAACAAAAAAGGATGTTAGTCGTGCCATACATCACAACATGGGTAAAATGTCAGTAGAAAATTCTATGTCAACGAATGTTATTACAGTTAAAGATAATGAATCTATTTATACGGTTTACAAAACAATGGTTGATTTCAATATTGGCAGGATACCTGTTGTTAATGAACAAGGTATAGTACGTGGTATAATTACCCGTAGTGATCTATTACATTATCATTTCCATTTTCATTTCCAACAGCAGGAGATCCCTACTGATTTTGATAATATCAAAGGGTTGATACTGAAGAATCTGGACGAAGAAATCATTACCCTGTTAAAACAAGCAGGACATGTAGCAGAATCTTTAGGGATGAAGGCGTATGTAGTCGGTGGTTTCGTTAGGGATCTTATCATGCAACGCTATAACTACGATATAGATATTGTAGTTGAGGGAGATGGATTGCTATTTGCTCAAGAATATACCAAAAAATTCGGCAAGAGATACAGACCTTTCCCTCAATTTGGGACTGCTTATGTGATTTTAAAGAATAGTCGCAAGATAGATGTTGCCACTGCTCGAACAGAGTTTTATGCAGGTTCTGGTAGTTTACCAGAAGTGGAATATTCCAGTATAAGAAATGATCTATATCGTCGTGATTTCACAATAAATAGCTTGGCTGTTTGTATTAATCCGAAACAATTTGGATTCTTATTAGATTATTTCGGTGGAAGAAGAGATATAAGACTGGGAGTCTTAAAAGTCTTGAACAATATGAGTTTTATTGAAGATCCGATAAGGATTCTTAGGGCAGTTCGTTTTGAACAGCGATTTGGTTTTAACATAGAGACTAAAACTCTACATCTTTTAACCAGCAGCTTGAAACTGAAGAGTTTAAAAAATGTTTCTGTTGAAAGGATAAGAACAGAATTGGTCATATCATGTAAAAAAGGGTCAGCAGGTACTTTCTTTATGCGTTTAGAGGAGTTGGGCATACTCAAGGATATCAATATAAATCTTGTCTTTACCACAATGAAAAGAGAGATATGTCAGCGAGTTTACGAGCTATCTATTTGGTTTACTAATAGTTTTCCAACAGAAGAGTTAGAAACATGGATCTGCTATCATCTGGCTCTTTTTGAAGATGTAAGTCTCCGGATTAAGCTTAAGATAGCACGACAGCTAAAATATTCGAATCTGTTCACCGACAGTATTAGAAAAACTGTATATTTCATAGAAAACTATCTTCCCAATATCGAGAAATTACGAGATAGTGGTGAGTTTGGTTTATTGTTAAAGAATTATAATCTCCCATCGGTAATTTATCTCACAGCATATTCAAATAAACCGGAGATAAAAGAAAAGTTTGTCCAGTATTTAACAAAAACACGTTTTGTAAGTACAGAGTTAAAAGGTAATGATCTCATTTCCTTAGGTATACCTGAAAGCAAAGTAATTGGTCGCCTTCTTGATGAACTATGGAAATATAAGGTGAATAACTTGCTTCCTGATAGGAAAGCAGAGATCTCTTTTATTAAAGAGTATATACAAAGGAATAATAAAGTATAGTACTAAGTTGATGAATTATCTAAGATTAATCGGTCTCGGTGCCATTACTGTAGTAAAGTCTTCTATCCGATTATAATGAAGTTTACTCCATAAAAGGATACTTATAATCTATTGGAGGAAGATAGTTAACTTTTACTGATCTCATCGAAATCCACCGAAGAAGATTAGCTATTGATCCTGCCTTGTCATTTGTTCCAGACTTTCTGCTGCCGCCAAAAGGTTGTTGACCGACAACAGCACCTGTCGGTTTATCATTTATATAAAAATTACCGGCACTATGCCTTAGTATTTTTTCTGCTAGTATTATGCTCTGTTGATCATTAGAAAATATTGAACCGGTTAAACCATACTCCGAAGTAGATTCACATAAGTAAAGAGTCTTTTTGTATTCATCATCAGGATAGACAAAGATTGTCAATAAAGGACCGAAGATCTCTTCTCGCATTGTAATATAATTAGGGTCTGTAGTTCTTACTACCGTAGGTTCAATAAAATAGCCTTTTTTATCATCAAAATTGCCACCAAAAATGATCTCAGTGACTTTGCTTTGCTTCACATCTTCAATATAACTAACTATCTTTTGAAAACTCTTCTTATCAATTACAGCATTGTGAAAGTTGTGAAAATCAAGAGGAGTTCCTGTTTTTACCGAATCCAATGTTGTTATCAGTTTTTCTTTAAATTCTTCCCAGACACTCTCCGGGATATACATTCTTGAGGCAGCAGAACATTTCTGTCCCTGATATTCAAAAGCTCCTCTAACGACTGCTGTGATAAGACTATCTATATTAGCAGATTTATGAACAAAGATGAAATCTTTACCTCCTGTCTCACCTACTATACGGGGATAAGTTCTATACTTATCGATATTGCTGCCTATCGTTTTCCAGATGTGATTAAATACTTTTGTACTACCGGTGAAATGTATTCCTGATAGACTCGGGCTCTCTAAGACTATATCACCAACTTCATTGCCTGATCCAGGAATCATGTTAATCACTCCATCGGGTAATCCGGCTTCTTTTAGAATTTTCATTATGAAATATGCCGGATAGACAGCATTACTGGCTGGTTTCCATATTACCGTATTTCCTAATATAGCCGGAGCCGTTGGTAGATTTCCGGCTATAGAGGCAAAGTTAAAAGGTGTAATAGCGAAGATGAAACCTTCTAAAGGTCTTGGATCAAGGTAATTCCATTCACCCTGTGGAGATATGAGAGTATGCTTACGCCAAATTTGCTCAGCATAGTAAGGATTGAATCTCCAGAAGTCAATTAATTCAGCAGTATCTATCTCTGCCTGATGGACATTTTTACTCAGACTTAACATAACTATAGCATTGAATTGATGACGGTATTTAACGCTAAGTAGTTCAGCAGCTCTTAAAAAAATGGCTGCACGATGTTGATAAGGGAACGAAGACCACTCAATCCAAGCATTTTGGACTACTTTCATTGCCTGTTCAATTTCTTTTCTATCTACAGTATGAAATTGCCCAATTTTGTGAGAATGATTATGTGGTTCAATTATGTTAGAGATCTTTCCTGTTCTGATCTCTTTAGTACCAATAAATGCTGGTATATCAACAAACTCATTTCTAATTCTATTTAATTCACTGACTAACAGTTCTCTTTCTCTACTACCTTTACGATAGTATAAAATCTTTTCGTTTAGTGGTTTAGGTACTATCATTGACTTACCTCCAAAAACCTTATCTATATAAAAATATAACCCATATAATGTTGTTAAGCAAACAAACGAGTAGCAGAATTACTTTGTTGCTTTATCCATCTTTGTTAGAAATATGACAGTTATATCAAAAATTGAAATCATTTATTGACAAACACCAAAGTTTATAATCAACAACATATAGTCTATAGTAAGTGAAGAGGTGATATGATCATACACACAAAAGAACTCTCTCCGAAACGAGAAGCATTAAAGAAACGAATTATTGAAACAGCTTTCGAAATGTTTTCAAAATATGGTTTAGATAATACTACCATTTCAAACATAGCTAAAAGCGTAGGTATTGGTGATGGAACTATCTATTTATATTTTCACAATAAAACAGATCTATTTATAGAGACATATAACTTAGCTATTGATATAATGTTAGCAGAAATTGATGCTATACTAAAAAAAATAGATAACCCTCTAGCAAGGTTTTATGGTATATTTGATGCTGCTATAACTGTTTTCCAAAAAAGACCAGAAATAATAGCCTATATAGTCAGTAATAATTTTCGATTACCACGAATCTCATTACAAGATCCTACTTTTCAGAGTTTTCGCTATTTTATGGCGTATATACAGGATATCTGTAGAACAGCCATTGATAAAGGTTTTATAAGGGAAGTAGATAGCGGAGCATTAGCTTATTACACACATTGTATATTAGACTACATTGCTCGAATCTGGGTTATAAGTGATTATGAAGTAGATATGATTAAATTCAAAAATACTATGTTAGATATTACTATGTATGGTCTAATTCCATAAGAAATTAAAAAAAAGCAAAGAAGTTAAAGAAAGATCAATCTTAGAACTCGCTACATAATTACTTAGGAAACAATAGGGTTAATTCCCAGAATTTTATGTAGTATATTTCGTCTTTTATTCTCTTTAAAGTCATCAGGAGTTGCTTTCCCTGCAAAGACCCGCTTCTTTACCAACCCCATAGCTTCAGAAACAATGTTTCTGAAAGTATCATAAAAGAACTTTGAAGACGGATATAAATCTCTATCAGATGATATATAAATCTTCTTGCAATAGTTTTCAGTTACTAATGAAACCCAAGTAAAAATTGCTGCATTCACATAGCCGTCTGCTAAAGAAGTAAAAATCTTATTCACAAAGGGAACGCTCTTCAGAAAATCTCCTGCCATCTTGCTCATAAATTCTTCAACAGCAAATTCAACTAAACCTGAACCACCTATTGCCATTGAATAATAGACTTTCTTGAGTATACTAAACAACTCTCTATCGGGTACTCTGCCATGGTAAAGCACAAATATCTCTTTGATCATGCTAATACTACCCGAAAGAATGAAAAAAGCATCTAAGAAACCGTTTTGAGAAAGACCTGTGGAGAGAAAGATTCTTAAGACATATTTTCGTCTGATCAGGTCGCATTGTTTACTAAGCGTAGCAATAACCTGTTCATAACTCTCTTCGCTATCTTGAATTGAATCAACATCATAACCTATTTGTAATAAATAATTGTTCTTGCGAAAGTTTTCTATTCTTTTACGTCGTAATTCAGGTGTCTTATGCAGTTTATCAGTCACTACATAAATCTTGGAAATGGCAAAAATTCTAACTAAAGGGAGAACTACTAGGAATATGAATAATAGCGTAAATATTCCCAGGATTACATACATGAGATAGGGATGGATTGATTGGGTATAATGGATCAGGAAAAGCAGTTCTTTGAAGATGATATATAATACAAATAGTGATAAAAAGAAGAGGATACGGTTGATCATTTTCCACATATCTATCTCCTATTTTTTGTATGCAACATATATGTCAGCTTCTATCATTACTCCATACTCATAAAAATGATGCACGAAGTAGATATTACCCACTTCATCAAGTGTAGGTTCTCCCGCAAATTGTGATATTACCAATTCAGGTGTACCCCAATCATCACCCTGTTTGATTGAACGAAAGATAGCGGGAGTACCCAAGTAGGTTCTGGTAAACCAGAGTTCATTACCATCTGTTGTTACAAAAGGGAGGCTTTCATTGGCAGGTGTGTTAACGGCTTCGATATTAATCGGATCTGACCATTCACCTTCGCTTCTGGTAGTCATCCAAATATCATAAAGACCAAACCCACCCGGTCTATCTGAATGGAAATAGAGATCATCATTATGAATATGTACTTCGCCTATTTGGATCTCTTTCATAAGTCGATCCCCACATTAAGTCCAATTGACCCATCTGTCATTTACCAACTCTGCAGTGAACATATTAACTCCGGTATAACCTTCTCTTGCTGAGGCAAACCACATTTCATCATCTTGGATAGCAACGGCGCCGTCTAAAGCCAATTTTCCGGGCTTTTGCAACCAAACCCTTTCTGCAGATTGCCATTCACCGTTAATTTTATATGAGATCCAAACACCAGAAACTTGATCTAATATTTGTTGTTCCGGCGGCACTCTTACATCCGGTGTGAAGAAGAAATAGAGAGTATTACCGTCTGGTAAAATATATGGAGAATCCTCAGCCCCTGATGTGTTAACTCCTGCACCTAAAGGTACTGGTTCCTCATAATCACTGGAATGCAGGATAGGGGGGTGGTGATCTATTTTAGGAGTTCTTTTGATAATATCGGGAGGTAGTTTATCAAGCCGGTCAATATCAGGATAATTAGCCAGAGGGTTATCAGAACACGCCTGAACAAGGGTAATAAATATTACAACTAAGATTGCTACCAAAATCAATAGAACAGTTTTCATATCATTACTAACTAATCAAATCATGGATTTACGGTATAAGCAATAGTTGTCAAAGCTACTATTGTTTCAAAGACAACCGCATAATCATTATGAGTAAAAGCGATTGTTCTCCCGTCAAGACGGGTAGTACATGGTACTAAAGCTGCTACATCAGCCATGGAAGAGCTGTTAAAAAGAATCTTGAGTGTAATAGGCGATGTGAATTTATATCTTTGAAGAGGTTGTTCGATTTTTTGCAAAGCGATCTTAACCTTTTCTTTTAACTCTTCCTGTACTTTCAGCATTGAGTAGTTCATAGCAGCAAATTTTGCGATCGATTGTTTAGTAACAACATATTCTGCTTCCGAGAGTGGTGTATTCTGTAGTTCTTCTTTCAACGTCTGATCACCTGTTATCAAAACCACCGGGATATCATAATGACCGGCATAAGCCGCATTGATAAAAGCTTCATTCATTGGAATATCATTGATCCAAAGTCTGTGAACCCGGCTATTGGAATAGGTATGGTCCATGTTACCGTGAGCAGCTCCGGAACCGGCATGATAACCAAGAAAGATAACGGCACTAATATCTTTATCGAAGGCGGGCATCATATAAAAAGGACGGGGAGAACCGGACACCAAACTAATTCTCTTGTCAAGTGCAGTAATTTCATAATCAAGATTATCTCCCATCCCGTGACTGTCAGCTATTATTATCTCGCTGATTTTACTATTCTCGACGCTTCCTAAAATTGCTTCTATAACATCTTTGGTGTGATTGTAAATGGCTTTTTTGACGCTGTTCCGGTCTCTCTTTTCCTGCTCCCAGTTCCACGTTCCGGGCATTCCTTCCATATCGAGTGATATATATATCCGCATAGACCTCTCCTTTAACTATAAGTAAATATACTACTTATGGTAAGTATATGCAGATGTCAAATTATTTGATTAATATCAATTCTACTCTTTTAAAATAACCTCCCAATTCTTAGATGGCTAGCACTATCTAGAGTTTTTATTACTCATACCTGATTTATTTGCTTTTATCTTCTTGTTTCTCTAAGTAATCCTCTACTGGGTAGTAATTCTGTGGAAGCTACAATTCTATAAAACCTTCTCATCACACTGACAGGTTCAGAGTATGATGTAACACCGACAACTGCTATAGGTGCTCCCCAATCTAAGCTATATGGATCATCAGAGGCATATATTTTATAGGAATTTGCTCTAGGTATCTCGCTCCATTCCATAAAGAAGTTTCCCGATGAGACCCAAATATTCACGATTGTTGGTGTCAATAGTTCACCTAAGTCATCTATTCCCAAATAATAGCCTGGAAGCAGACTGTAGTTAGCACTGGTTGCCACATCTCCGCTTATGATTCCCAATACAGATCCCTGCAGGATATAGTTTACAGAGGAAGGTGCATTGTTAAAAGCCGAACCACTCGACAGAGTATGAGCTTTTAAAACATAGTTCTCACTGGTTGGGTTATCAGCTAATAGAAAGATTGAGAACATAACTATTAAGAACAATAAGGTTGTCTTTTTCATTCTTTACTCCCTATTAGTTACCCCTGCTTTCCAGAATCATTATTCGATGTAGTAACTCATCAATCTGTCTCTGTTGTCTATCAATTATCTCCTGCTGTTCCTGAACAGCTTTGACAAGAGGTACAACAAATTCAGCATAACGCAAACCATAGAAATCACTATCGTTCTTAGGAACGTCAACACCACTGAAATCGAATCCACTTTCCCGGGCGGCTCTTTCCACTTCTTCAGCAACAAAGCCGCTATAACGGATGGTACTTTTTTCTGATCTTCCCTGTTGGTCTTTAATACCGGGGGTATCAATGTAGCTGTTTCCATCTGCATCACGACGGCAGTCTTCATCCAGTTCATTAGCCAATCCATGCACATCAAGCTGATAAGTCACCGGACGCAATTTAGTAATAAATTCTAAGCCAACTACATCATCCTCTATATTTCTACTGTATCTGCTATCCCATAGATTAGTCCAACCAGCCCAGCCACCAATGGAACTAACAGAACTGTTACCAATACGAACCTGATTACTGGCTGTAGGTCTTGCATTATAGCCGTAACCGGCAACATTCGTTAAGCTATTTGCGCTGGCATATGCATCTGCACCAACAAAAGTACCATAAGTAATATTGGTACGCCAATCTCCAGCGGAAACTCCATGGGCTGTGTTATAATTACCATTGATATTCTCATACATTGACCACATACCTGCAGCTGTGTTGTAGTTGCCTGTTTCATTCTCAAAAAGTGTTGCATTCCCAATGGCTGTATTACCATAACCATTAGAAGTATAAAGAGCATTAGTTCCAATTGCTGTATTAAATTCCCCACTAG